>JBDHGH010000020.1:0-53195 GCA_039589995.1 Gemmatimonadota bacterium
GCGAAGCGTGAGCCGACTTAGCGGAGCGATGCGTACTGGTCCTTAGCGGATTAACCAGTACGACAATGGAAACCGCGAAAGGAGGTGAGCTTCATGGCGTGGATGCTCCGGATGCTACTTGCGATAGCAAGCCTGTTTGCGGGCAACATCACTTGGGGCTAGAGATTCGATTGGGGGTTTTTTTTTCTGTAGTCTACTTGGCAAGCTCAATATGAAACGCAGTCTATTCCTATATGTCACTCTTGTCGCTGTGGCCGCGAGCGTCGTAGCGACGTACATCCTAACGCACTATCCAGTAACGCTTAGCGGGGGCAAGGCTTGGGGCGGATTGGCCGCATTGATGGCCCTTACACTTCTGGCCGAAGGCTCGGGCGTGCGCATGTCTGCTGGTCGGGCCGTCTTTTCGGTGGCGCTAATACCCACGGTCGCGACCGTACCGCTGTTCGGCCCAGCGGTGGCAGTGGCATCAACTGCGCTCTCGCACGTGCTGGCCCAGGTCCTCCTTCTCAAGAAGCACCCGGTAAAAGCAGTCTTCAACGTTTCGCAGCTGACCGTTGCTGTTGGCCTTGGGTCCGTGGTTTACTACACGGTTCTTGGCGGCCCAGTCCTGGCAGAACTCGGCGAGGAGGTTTTCAACCTCCTGTATGCCATCGTTCCGATGGGTGGGTTAATTGCCACGTATTTTGTTACGAACATGGCGCTTGTGGCCGCTGTCATCGCTATGGACACCGGGAAAGCCATGGGCAAGATCTGGCGAGAGCTTGGCCCGGTCGCGTTTGCGAACGAACTGGCGTCCAGTTCTTTCTCTTTGTTCGTTGTTTTCGCCTTCGCGGAACTCGGGATAGCTGGTGTTTTTGTTGTTTTGCTACCGCTGTTCTTCGTGCACCACGCCTATGGTATTCAATTCAAGCTCCTGAAACAGAACAAGGAGATTCTCGAGCTGCTTGTAAAGACAATTGAGGCGAAGGATCCGTACACATCAGGCCACTCTCTGCGCGTTGCTAGTCTTTGTCAGGAACTGGCTCAAGCACTGGGAATTCCGGGTCACAAGATTGAAGAGATCGAAACGGCTGCACTTCTCCACGACATCGGGAAGATCGACTTTGCGTATGCGGAATTGATTAGCAGCCCAGCGAAGTTGACTGATGCGGAAAGAGAGATAATCAGGTCACACCCGGACCGTGGGGCGCGATTGCTAACTTCGATTTCAAGCCTGGGTGATGCCATATTGTCAGCTGTTAGGCATCATCACGAACATTACGATGGCAATGGATACCCCGATGGCCTCGCTGGGGAAGAGATACCGGTCGCCGCCCGTGTCATCATGGTCGTTGACACAGTGGATGCGATGCTCTCCGATCGGCCATATCGCGCGGCACTGTCCGTAGAGGACGTAACCGAGGAGTTGCGACGCTTCTCTGGTCGTCAGTTCGATCCTGCTATGGCGGCCGCGTTCATCGAACTCGGGATGGTCGAGAAGGCAAAACGGATGGCTGAGGCCGATAAGACGCCCTTGCCGTTGGCCGAGTTCGTGCCAGCCGCACGAGTATCAGTGTCTTAATCCATGAATCTGGACTGAGTTGAGGTCTGGAGAACCCTCTTCTCACTCGCCTTAGCTCCTCAGGCGCCGGCGATGCGTTCCGCCTGCTCAATCCACCACGAGGCGCCACAAGTCCGCGCGACTTTGCAGAGGTCAGTCCGGATCCTCGCTACGTCCTCATTGTTTTTCTCTCTGGTGTGCAATTCTAGTAAGGTGAGCTGTGCCGTGAGATACAGAGGAATATCCGTTTCTTTCGCAATGTTGGCTGCGTGTTCCAGCCGTACGAGAGCCTTTTCGTTTTGACCAGATTCGTAGCGGAGTCGGGCCAGAAGTTCTTCCAAGCCGAATCGTTCATCTATAAGGAAGCCACCCTTTCGGGCGAGTCGAAGCGCTTTTGCTGCAAATTGCCGCGCTTCATTGAGTCGCCCACGCCGAAGAGATAACCTGCCTAATGCGGCAAGGCACTCTTCTTGAACGGGCAGGACTCCGTCGCCTGTGCTCACACGTAATGCTTCTGACCACCTAAGCTCCGCAGTATCGTAGTCACCCTCTCCGTAGGCCACAAAGCCAAGATTGTACAATACGGATGGTGATGAATCTGGAGTGTGACCGGCGCTTTCAAGAGTTTGTAGCGCCCGATTGAGTAGCGACTCTGCGCGCGCCTGATCATGTAAGTACATGAAGGGTACTGCGCAATTGCAGAGGATTCCTGCTATCCGTGCTGGGTCGGAAGCCCGCTCTGCCAACGGCAAGGCTTCTTCGAGGATCTTTTCAGCCATCTCCGGACGTATGACGCGGAACAGCAACGTAGTGAGCCCTATGTAGCTATTGATAAGGGCTCCTTCATCGTCCGCTTCTTGTGCCCAAGCGAGAGACTTGCTGAGGAGGGTCTCTGCTTCTGCCAACTTTCCTTTATAACACTCGTATATTCCAAGGCTTCGTGCCGTCCGGCATCTCACGCTCGGTTGATCGGTGCGGCAATGGAGTCCTCGAATCCGCAGGATAGTCTCCTCAGTCAGAGTCGGATTGAAAGAACGTGCCGCAGCCCAAAAGAGTGCGCTGAGTATTTCCGCCTCAAGAATCGGAGCGTCGAGGTTGCTGCTCGAAAGCTCCCCATAAAAAGCCCGCAGAGCCTCTCCGGACTCACCTACTGATATGGTGGAGGAATACACGTCAACGAACAGCAGATCGCGCCGCGCTTCAAACAAGTCCAGATCAGAACGACTGTTAGAGCGGACATACTGTACGCGTGCCGTGAGCAACGGTCGCGCCTTCTCGTACTCGCGCATGTGCAGATATAGCTTCCCCAATCGTCCGATCTGGTCGATTCGCTTCGCCTCGCTGGGGGCATTACTGATCGCCAGTTCTAGGAGTTCGGCCGCCTCTTCGAGAGCGAAGATCCCTTCCGCGCGTTTCGCACCGCGAAGAGCGAATGCGTGAGAACGTCGACCGTCGCCACCCAAGGACAGGTGTTCTGCTATCTCGCCGTCACTGCCGTCGGACTTCATGAGGGCGCGGGCCGCTCGCAAGTGTAAAGCGGCGTGCAGCTCGGTTGGAACGCGTGACCATGCGACCCCTTGGATCAGATCATGCCGGAAACGGAGCAGACCATCTTCTACGCTGAGAATCCGGGCGCGACCCAGTTCACGCACGAGGCCTTCCAACTCGAAGGGCGGGAGTCCGACGGCGGCCACCAGCGCTTCGTAGCTGAACCGAGTTCCAAGGCACGCAGCCTGCTGCATCACCGCGATCGCGCGCTCGGTCAGGCTCGCGAAGCGCTTGTCGAGCAGTGCGCGAATGCTCTCCGGGACAGCGGGGCGCGAAGCATCCGCGTCCTCGTCCTCGGCTAGACTTCGAGCCAGCTCGATGGCGAAGAACGGATTCCCGCCGCTCATGTCTCGGACCGATGAGAGCGCACACGAATCCGAGTCCCGCCCCATAATCGTGGTCAGCAAGTCCGAACTGTCTGAGCGGTCGAGTCCTTCGAGCTGCACGGTGCGGACTTTAGATTTCCTGCCCGACAACCATTCGTACGTCGTGTCACTTTCGGCGCCGGGCATCTCCTCGGGCCGAAGGGCTGTGAGCAGGTACATCCCATTGCTCACTCGGCGGTGCAGGTAGTGTAGCAAGGCGACCGAGGAGTCGTCGGCCCAATGAACGTCGTCGACGAAGAAGAGGACCGGGCGGGTCTCGCACGCCGACCTGAAGACTTGGGCGATGCCTTCATAAAGACGTCGGCGACTGCCTTCCGCGTCGAGTACCGAGGGTTCGGGCAGATCGCCGTACTGCTCACAGACTTCCGGTACGATTCGCGCCAGTTCGGCCAGCCACAGCGGCTTCACGTCGTTGAGGTCGAGGGTCGAGATCCCCTGTCGCAGCGCCTCTGCGACCGGCCCGTATGGAAGAGTCTGTTCCGCTTCGTAGCAGCAGCCCCGAAGTATCGTGACGTCGTGAAGGGCGAGTCCGTTGATGAACTCGTCGGCAAGCCGGGTCTTCCCGATTCCGCCTGCTCCCATCAGAGCGACGGTTCGAGTCTCTCCCCTGGCGACCCGGTCCCACTCCTCGGACAGCACGCTGAGTTCGCGCTTGCGGCCTACGAAGGGTGGGTCGTGTAACAAGGAAGTCTGCGACTCCCTCAACAGGCGCTGAGTGCTCCAGCCTCCCCGCACCGGGCGCTGGCGGATCCTTTCGGCGAGGGCGTCGATTTCTTGTGACGGTTGGGATTGAAGCTCGTCGTGGAGTACGCCTTTGAGGCCTTCGTAACAATCGAGAGCGGCCGCGCGGTCACCTTGCATCCAGAACGCTCGCATTAGCTCGCCGTATGCGGTCTCATCGAATGGATCGAGACCGACGAGCCGTTCGGCTTGGTGGCGGACATCGGTCCACTCGCATCGATCGCGTGACGACTTGATGGCTTGCCGTAAAGCGTCGCGAGCCATCGCGCTGACCCGGGCCCGCTCGCGGCCGGCCCATTCCTCGAATCCCTGAGCGCCTCGCACCCAGAACCCTTCGAGAAAGTCGCCGCGGTAGAGATTGGCAGCCGCCTGTGCCTCGCCGGACGACAGGCGCTGTTCCAGCTCGAGCGTGTCGACCTGAAGGCCCTCGGGCTTGAGCTCCAGGTCCTCTCCTTCGATCATCACACCCCCGTTCAGAAGGCGGCGGACGGCGTACAGTGCTTGTGAGAGCGAGTGCCGGGCCTTGGAATGGTCGGTGTCGCTCCAAAGCATGCCCGCGAGTCGCTCGCGGCGGTGCGCCCGATCGGCGTTCAACGCGAGATAGATCAGCAGAGCGAGGTGCTTGCGGGATCGAAAGTGGACCAGTTGCCCGTCGGGGCTGCGAAGTGTGGCTTCGCCCAGGCAACGTAATTCGAACATAGTGTACCTGTGCTACAGGTTAGAGCTGACCGAGAAGGTTCTCAGACTTCGCATGGATACAATCCAACCCGCGAGCGTCATCACAACGTCAACACGCCGGGACGCGGCCGGCCGAGCGCTCGTGGGCCATGTACGTAGAAGGGAGTCGTGCCGACTCACTATCACCGATTCAGGGAGGCATGCATTCTGACGTACACAGGGCCGTAATGCAAGCCGACCCAAAATCGTCCCGACTGGCGAGTGTTGAAAAACGGTGTCTGACGCCCTATAATGGGTGCGACCTCTCCCAGGGCACCCCCGGTCGCCGCAAGCGGCCGGAGTGTATTCTTGTTGAGAGGTCGCATGATATCTGGGCTATACTCAAGCGTACCACCCGCAAGGCCTTACGGGGCCCGGCGGGTGTTTCTGCTTGATGGCGCTACCCGCGCCGGCCCGACATGGAGGAGTCGGAGATGAAGGGATCGCGGGTACCCACGGGTCTGGAATTGGGGCTCGGTTCGTATGGCAGTCCGCTGCGGGTGTTGGTGATCGGGTCGAGCAACTACACGCCCGACATGATCAGAGAAGTCGGCGAGGCCGGCGGCCTTGGCGTGGATGTCGCTCGCGATCCTCGGGACGCGATTCAACGAATGCAGGACCAGTTCTACGAGGTCGTCGTCGTCGATCTCCCCAATCCACAGATGACCGCCGAGGGACTCTATACCTATATAGGTGAGGTGAATCCCGAGCAGGCCGAGCGCGTGGTATTCCTCGCCAACGACCTGAACGACCCCTCGACTCTCAGGTTTCTGACCGAAGCGAAACGACCCTTCCTCACGCAGCCCGTGGACCCACACCAGGTGTACGACTTGATGATGCGTGTGGGGCTGGCAGATATCGCCGAGTAAAACCCTACCTCTTGGGTCCGCACGCGGCCCGAGGTACTGTTATACCATGCAAACTCGACCGGCCGGTTTGCTGCTCGATCTCGACGGCACGGTTTGGGAAGAAGAGGGTCTCATTCCGGGTGCTGACGAGGCCGTGGCAGCGCTGCGCGCGGCCAATGTGCCGCTGCGTTTTGTCACTAACATCACGCGCGTGCCTCGCCAGACGCTCGCCGGATGGCTTACCGAGTTCGGGGTCCCAGCCGTCGCCGACGATGTGTTCACTCCGCCCCTTGCCGCCGTGGCCTGGCTGCGCGAGCGGGGAGTCAACCGCGTCTTCCTTTGCTTGCCCGAACACGCCCATGTCGAGTTCGACGATTTCGTCATCGATAGTGAATTGCCGGGTGCTGTAGTGGTGGGCGACCTGGGCGCGGGCTGGACGTACGAGATCCTGAACGATGCGTTCAACCGGATCCTCGACGGCGCCGAGTTCCTTGCCCTGCACCGCAACCGCTATTGGAAGACCGGCGGCGGATTAGCCGTCGATGCCGGCGCCTTCGTCGCCGCCCTCGAGTACGCTAGCGGTCGCGAGGCGACGTTAGTGGGGAAACCGAGCCAAGCGCTCTACCACTCGGCGGCCACCTCAATCGGGTTGAGGGTCGAGGAGGTGGCTATGGTCGGCGACACGCTGGAGAGCGACATCACGGGCGCCAAGCGGGTGGGTTGTCAGGCGATCCTAGTGCGCACGGGTAAGTTCGATGAGGACGAGTTGGTCCAATCGAAGGTTCAGCCCGACCTCGTGGTCGAATCCATCGCCGACCTGCCCGAGCTGTTCAAGCGGTAGGTCGGAGCTACCGAAGATGAAAGTGAGCGTTGACGAATCGATGATTCGCCCGCTCGATACTGCTCGCCATGATGGCGAGGCGAGCGTACAATGTCGGTATGGTGACTCGGGATCTATTGACGGCTGAGGATCTCCTGAAGCGTCAGCCGCCGCACAAGAGAAGCGAGCTAATCAAGGGGCAGCTTCTGGTGCGCGAGCCGGCGGGTGCCCGCCACGGAGCGGTGGCCAACGAGCTGGCCTTCCGAATCACCTCTCACGTACGAGCGGCAAATCTGGGCCGTGTCTACGCCGCCGAGACAGGCTTCAAGATCGAATCCGACCCCGACAGCGTGAGGGCGCCGGATGTCGCCTTCATTCGATCAGAGCGTCTTGCCGAACGGGACCCCGTTGGGTTCCTGGGGATGGCCCCCGATCTGGTCGTCGAAGTCGTCAGCCGAGATGACAAACCCGGCGAAGTGCTCGCCAAAGTTGGAATGTGGTTGAGCGCAGGGTGCCGCCTGGTGTGGGTCGTCGATGTTGAGCGCCGAGTGGGCCGCGTCTATCGCTTCGATGGGGGAGTGTCGATCCTCGAAGCGGCCGGAGTTCTTGATGGCCAAGATGTTCTACCTGGCTTCTCCTGCCCGCTCAACGATATCTGGTAGCCAGTGCACCTCGCCGATCGCTTCGCGTTGTCTCACTCGCTCTCCCGAAGTCCCCGGTAGACACCGCCCGTCACCTCGTACGCGAGTTGCTCGGCGCCCTCCGGGTGCATGGCCTCGGGGCCGAAGTGGCCATCGATGATCAACATGGCCAAGCCGTGCACCAGCGACCATGCGGTCAACCCGATGCTTCGACTGTCTGCCTGCCGTACCGTGCCCTCGTCCTGCGAGCGCTCGACTTGGCCCTGCAGGACCGCGAAGGTCGCTGACCCTGCCTCGCTCAGACCCGGATAGTCGTCGCCGCTCATACCTGCGACCTCGGCGCCGAACATCACGCGGAACAGGTGCGGGCGGGTGACGGCGAAAACGACGTAGGCGATCCCCGATGCGCGCAGAGCGGCCCTCGGGTCGTCTCCGCGCGCGGCGATGCGCTTAGACATTTCTTCGGTGAGTACGCGGAAGCCCTCCTCGGCCACCGCGGCGATAAGCGCTGCCTTGTCCGCGAAATGATGGTAGGGCGCCATGTGGCTGACCCCGGCCTCGCGGGCGATGGCCCGCATGCTCAGAGCTCCGATTCCATCGGCGTCGACGATCAGCAGGGCGGCGTCGAGGAGCGCGCGCCGCAGGTCGCCGTGGTGGTAGGCCTGGTCTTGTCTGACTGGGTTGATGGTCGGTCCTCCTAAATCTTGACAGTGTAAAGATTCTGCCCTATCTTCATCTTTACGTTGTAAAGATGGCCCGGGCACTCGGCCCGCGCAACCCGTGTTCACCTTGAAACAGTTCTCAGGCCCATGTTCGACATACGTTGTCTAGCCAACCGCGAGTTCCTATGATCAACACTCGCATCATGGACGCTCCCGACCACGATCTCTCGCGGCTGCGCATCGATCGCGACCGCCCGCCTCCGGGCGTCAGTCGCGCGTTCCGCTACAGCGCCTACATCGCAGGCGCGGCTATCGTTCTGTTCGTCGTCGTGTTCTTTGCGCTGCGTGGTGGAGGTGCGTCGGCCGTCCAGGTCGCACTCGCCGAGCTGAGCGGCGGTGGGGCAGGGGCGTCCACCGGCGTCACCGCCAACGGCTACGTCGTGGCCCGCACCAAGGCTTCCGTCTCATCGAAGATCACCGGGCGGCTCGAGTACCTGGGCGTCGAAGAGGGCGACGTGGTCGAAGAGGGGCAGGTGATCGCCCGCCTGGAAGCCGAGGACTATGCCGCCGTGCTGGCTCAACGCGAGGCCGACTTGACGACGGCTCGCGCCGGTGTCGCGGAGGGCGAGGCAGAACGCGACCAGTTGATTCGGGACGTGGCCCGGGCTCGGGACTTGAGGAGCAAGGGTCTTAACTCGGACCAGGCGGTCGAACAGCTGGAGTCGCAGGTGACGACGGCGGAGGCGCGAGTGCGCCGCTATCGGGCGACGGCGGATGCGGCGGCAGCGGCGGTGGCCGTGGCCCGGGCCAACTTTGGGAACACGCGGATCCGGGCGCCGTTCAGTGGAACGATCCTTCGCAAGGACGCTGAAGTCGGCGAGGTTGTAGCGCCGGCCGCCACCGGCAGCGGGCTGACGCGCGGTGCGGTGGTGACGATGGCGGACTTCGAGACGCTGGAAGTCGAGGTCGATGTCAACGAGGCGTACATCGCGCGCATTCGTAACGGGCAGCCTGCCACCATAACGTTGGATGCCTATCCCCAGGTCGACTTCCCGGGCCGCGTGCGCCAGGTCGTACCCACGGCCGATCGGCAGCGTGCGACCGTGGAAGTGAAGGTGAACTTTCTCGAGCGAGACGACCGTATCCTGCCGGAGATGGGTGCGACGGTGGAGTTCCTGGAGGATGCCGCCGCCGGGGTCGAAGAGACCGGTCCTGCGGCGGTGTTCGTGCCCGCCGCGGCCGTGCACGATGAGGCAGGACGCCAGGTCATTTGGATCGTTCGTGGCGATCGGGTCGAGCGCCGCGAAGTGGTAGCAGGTCCCGTCACAGGTGACCGCCGCGAGATACGCAGCGGGCTGAGTGGCGGCGAGCAGGTCGTCGTTTCCGGGGC
Source organism: Gemmatimonadota bacterium (assembly GCA_039589995.1). Classification (GTDB taxonomy): domain Bacteria; phylum Gemmatimonadota; class Gemmatimonadetes; order Palauibacterales; family KS3-K002; genus JBDHGH01. The sequence goes on from JBDHGH010000020.1 coordinate 9,294, forward strand.
GGATGGGTTGGAGGACGGAGCTCGCGTCAGCGTTGCAACCGGATAACAGGAGTCCCCGACTAATGGCTCTTCTCGAAGTACGCAATCTCTCGAAAGTCTATTTCCGCGATAGCCAGCAGATCCCGGTCTTCGAAGACATCGATCTGTCCATCGAATCCGGCGAGTTTTTGGCACTGATGGGTCCATCGGGTAGCGGGAAGACGACGCTGCTGAACTTGATCGCGGGCTTGGACACTCCGACCACCGGCGAGATCGTCGTAGGTGACGAGAACATCGCAGCGATGTCGCGTCGCCAATTGGCGGCGTGGAGGTCGCGACACGTGGGCTTCATCTTCCAGCTGTACAACCTGCTTCCGGTGCTGACGGCGTATCAGAACGTGGAACTTCCGCTGCTGCTGACCAGCCTATCGAAGAGAGAGCGGCGCGATCACGTGATGACGGCAATGGGCGTCGTGGGGCTGACCGATCGGACGGACCACTTCCCGCGGCAACTTTCCGGCGGCCAGGAACAGCGCGTGGGCATCGCTCGAGCCATCGTCAGCGATCCGACTTTGATTCTCGCCGATGAGCCGACGGGCGACCTCGACGCGAAGTCGGCGGAAGAGATCCTCACGTTGTTGCAGCGCCTGAACGAGGAGTACCAGAAGACGATCGTCATGGTGACCCATGACCAGCGCGCGGCCGATCGAGGACACGCTGTCATGCATCTCGACAAAGGGGTGCTAACGCGATGAAGTACTTGAAGCTGATTCGGGCGAACCTGTTTCGCAGCAAGCGTCGAACGATCCTGACGGTGGCGAGCGTGGCGGCGGCACTGTTTCTGTTCGTCACGTTGCGCAGCGTGCTGACGACGTTGGACGATGCCAAGGAGGTGGGCAGCGAGACGCGCATGGTCACGCGCAGCTCGATTTCCATCGTCTTTCCGTTACCCGAAGCTTACTACCAGTGGCTGCAGACCGTGCCGGGAGTAAGCAGCGTGACTTGGTCGTCGTGGTTCGGCGGTGTCTACCGCGACCCAAAGGACTTCTTCGCCACCCTGGCCGTCGATGCCGAGACCTATCTGCCGATGTACCCGGAGATCGATACACCGGTGGAGCAACGCGAGGCGTTCATGGCGGAGCGGACAGCGGCGATCGTGGGCAGCGGGCTGATGGAGAGATTCGGCTGGAGTCTGAACCAGACGATCAACCTTCGCAGCACGATCTACTCCCCGGGTGAGGAGTGGCCGTTCACGATTCGCGCGGTGTACGAGCCCACGAATCCGAGCTTCGGCGACGAGAACTTCTTCTTCCACTACGAATACCTGTACGAAAAGTCGCAGTTCGCGCAGCCCGGCTGGTACATCATGCTACTGTCCGATCCCACCGCCGCCGCGTCGGTCGCCGAGACGATCGATGAACACTACAAGAACTCGCGGGCTGCGACCCGTACCGAGACCGAGCGCGCATTCCAGACCGGGTTCGTCACGATGTACGGGAACGTTGGATTCCTGCTGAACGCCATCGGCATGGCGGTGTTTTTCGCGATACTGTTCGTCGCCGCCAACACGATGATGATGTCGGCGCGCGAGAGGGTTAACGAACAGGCTGTACTCAAGACGCTGGGCTTCTCTGACGGGCTGCTCTTCGCGCTCGTGATGACCGAGGCGGCCGTGATCACCATCGTCGGCGGTCTTTTGGGCGTGGGCAGCGCCAAGCTCCTGTTCGGTTTGACCGGGTTCCAGGGAGCGGGCTTCCTGCCGGGATTCGAGATCAAATGGAGCACGTCCATAGTCGGATTAGCCATCGCGGTACTTCTGGGGGTCATCAGCGGATTCGTCCCGGCATGGCAGGCGCTGCGATTGCCGATATCGCAGACCCTACGGCGCGTGGCGTGAGGAGAGGCTCATGAAGATTCCGGTGATCTACAACCTGAGAAGCCTTCGGCAACGTCCCGTGTCCACGCTCACTACGGCAGTTGGTATGGGGCTGGTGGTGCTGGTTTTCATCGCCATGATGGCGCTGTCGCGTGGCTTCCGCGCGGCGCTGGTCGATACCGGTTCCACCGAGAACGTCATCGTGCTGCGCAAGGGTTCGGACAGCGAGCTGACCAGCGGCATCGGTCGTAATACCGCGCAGACGATAGCGGCGATGCCCTTCGTCGCGGACGGTGCGGACGGCCGACCGATGGTTAGCCCCGAGGTTTACGTTCTGATCAGCCTCGAGCGTCTCACCGAGGGTGAGGCGCTGGTGGTGGGCCGGGGAATCAATCCCGAGGCTTTCGATGTCCGTAAGAACCTCGAGATCGTCGAAGGCCGCATGATCAATCCCGGCAGCCCGGAGATTCTGATTGGCAAGAGCATCGTCGGTCGCTTCGAGAACACCGGGATCGGTGACAAGATCAACTTCGCCAGCCGCGACTGGACCGTAGTGGGCCACTTCGCCGCCGGGGGCTCGTCCTTCGAATCGGAGATCTGGGGGGAGAACGAACAGTTCATGCCCGCCTTTCGTGGCGAGGTATTCCAAACGGTCACGTTCCGGATGGATGATCCCTCGGCCTTCGAGTCGATCAAGGAATCGCTGGAAAGCGATCCGCGGCTGCAGGTGGATGCGCTGAGGGAATACGACTTCTATGCGGGCCAGTCGGTAATGCTCTCTCAGATCCTCAACTTCGCCGCCGTCTTCATTGCCGGGATCATGGCGATCGGCGCCATCTTCGGCGCCATCAACACCATGTACGCGGCGGTCGGTGCGCGGGCGCCCGAGATCGCGGTGCTGCTTACGCTCGGTTTCCGACCGCTCAGCGTCATGTCTTCGTTCCTGCTCGAGGCAACGATGATTGCGGTGCTCGGCGGTCTGCTCGGAGGCCTCTTCTCGCTGCCGATCAACGGGATCGTCACCAGCACCACCAACTGGCAGTCGTTCAGCGAGGTGGCATTCGCTTTCCGCGTCACGCCGGACCTGCTATTACGTGGCGTGATCTTCGCCGTGGTCATGGGCCTTATCGGCGGTTTCTTCCCCGCGCGGCGAGCTGCGAAGCAGCCGGTGGTTCAGGCAGTCAGGCAGGTCTAGTCACCAAATCCGGAGGCACCATGCAATCCGACGCTACCACCGTGGAGGAGTATCTGTCCCAATTGCCCGACGATCGGAAAGCTGCGATCGAGGCGGTACGTCGGACGATCCTCGCGAATCTTCCGGACGGCTACGAGGAAGTCATAAACTGGGGGATGATCACTTACCAGGTGCCGTTGGAGACATACCCGGACACCTACAACGGCAAGCCCCTCATGTACGCGGCGCTAGCGTCGCAGAAGAACCACATGGCGGTCTATCTCACCGGCATCTACATGAGCGACGACTCGCGAGACGAGTTCGAAGCGGCGTACAAGGCCACGGGGAAACGCTTCGATGTCGGCAAATCGTGCGTGCGTTTCAAGAAGTTGGATGACCTGCCACTGGAGTTGATCGGCGAGTGTGTCGCGTCGGCCGATGTCGATACGTTCGTCACCCGCGCCAAGGGCGCCATGAGTGGTAAGAGCAAACAGCGCTAAGCGGCGGCACTGGGTCGAGGTCCGGAAGTTAGCACTATGGATGCAGGTTTCTCCAACGTCTACGAAGATCAGGCGCGAGCGGACGCCTATGCCAAGCTCGAGTTCCCGGGTACGTATTGGTTGGCATACCGTGATCTACCCGAAATCATCGCCAAGCATGTCCAGGGCGTTAGAGCCGTGGACTTTGGCTGCGGAACGGGGCGATCGACGAGGTTTTTGCGAGAGCTGGGCTTCGACGTTGTAGGCGTGGACATCGCAGAACGCATGCTCGCGCGGGCTCGGGAACTCGATCCCGAGGGGGAGTATGTTCTCGTCCCTGATGGCGACCTCAGCGGGCTGCTGGCGGAAAGCTACGACCTCGTCCTATCCGTGTTCACGTTCGATAACGTCCCTACGATGGAGAAGAGGGTCGCGCTCTTTCGCTCCTTGAAGCGAGTGCTGAAGAGCGGAGGGCGAATCGTAAACCTCGTTTCGGCCCCGGAGATCTACGTCAACGAATGGGCTTCGTTTTCTACGAAGGACTTTCCCGACAACCGCACGGCTCGCAGCGGGGACACGGTTTTCATCGTCATGCTAGATGTCGAGGACAGGCGTCCCGTAGAAGACATCTTCTGGACGGACGGAGACTACCTCGAGGTGTACAGGAGTGCAGGTCTAACACCGATCCAGACCTACCGGCCTCTGGCGAAACAGTCGGAACCGTTCTCATGGGTTAGCGAGACGGAAGTTTCCCCGTGGGCCATCTACGTTCTCGGACGAGAAGAGCAGGGTGGCTAGCCGCCTTCCCTTATCCTGCGCAGTGCCATAGCTTTGTGGACGACCCACCTGGCTCCATCCCCCGCTGACATCGACTCGAGGAGCCGAAACGGCCATCATGATCAGGGCCACAAACACGACGGCCGCTGCCGCTCTTGGCTTGAGCCTGTTACTCGCTGCCTGTGACTCACCTCAAGAGCCCACCAACACGGTAAGCCTCACCGTTGTCGCGGTTCCGGAGATCGCGCGTGTGGGGATCGACACCGTGGTTGTGAGCTTTACGATGCGGAATCGGGGAGCGGAGGCCGTCACGGTTACGGAGATGACGAGTGCGATAGTCGCCCTCAGACCGGGCGGATACGTCAGCCAGATTCGGCAATCCGGCTGGTTGGAGATACCTGCTGGAGATTCGTTGGTCTTCGATCGGGGTCGCGTCTTTCTGGCGACGGCCGACAGCTCAGGAGTCGATGGCGTCTACGAAGTTAATCTGTCGCTGGACAACCTCGGCGTGATTGCCCGCGATACTTTCGAGTACGTTCAGTGAGATAGTGACGCGTCGTGCTCAGCGGGACGTACGTGGCTGTGAGTGGATGTAGAACGCGAGTCCCAATACCGCGACAGCGGCCGCGGAGGAAGCCAGCACGATCTGCCAGGTGGGTGCCACTCCTGCGATACCCATCAACGCCGTGAGGGTCACGGCGAACCCTCCCCAACAAAGAAAGACGACCAAGCTCCAGTTTGCGGAACGCCAGAGTCCTAGCCCGCTGGCGAGGGCCGTGGCGGTGTAGCCGAATCCAATGACGGTTGGGAAATATACCGACACGCCGATATCGAAGAAGAATCCGAACAGCACGGTGATTGCCGCTCCACCGATGGCGACGGAGAACATGAGGATCGCCAACAGCGTGATTCCTTTGGGCCGCGGTTTGTGCATCGCTTCGCTGCCTTGGTCTTCGGTCACTGTTGTGCAGAGACGCGGGTACCCAACTCGCGGACGACATCGACGAACAGGTCGATGTCTTCAGCGCGAGTCCGCCAGTTCACGATCGCCGGCCTTAGGGCGACCTTACCTTCATAGAGTGTCGTGCCGGCGAACACCCGCCCGTCCCTCAGCACGGCGTCGCCCAAACGGTCGTTCAGGTCTTCGAGCTCGTCCTCGTTCAAGCCCCCCGGATTGTAGCGGAAGCAGACGATGTTGAGAGGGACGTCGGCCAGCCGCTCCAGTTCGGGTGCCTCGTCTACCAGGTCCGCCATACGCTGGGCGAGGTCGAGGTGGCGCTCGACCATCTCTCGGTACCCGTGGCGGCCGTACGCCTGCAAAGTCGCCCATACCGAAAGCGACCGAGCACGCCGCGAGCTTTCCGGACCGATCGAGCCCAGCGTGGGGTGCGGGTCGGCGGGGTCGGGCAGGTAGTCGGCGGTGTAAGCGAACGCTTTGCCCAACAGCTCGGCGTCGCGTACAAAGGCGAACCCGCAATCGTAGGGGACGTTCAGCCATTTGTGCCCATCCACTATCACCGAGTCGGCCCGCTCCACGCCCGCGACCAGATGCGCGACGCGTGGCGTCACACGGGCGAACAAGCCAAACGCACCGTCCACGTGTAGCCAGGCGTTGTACTCGCTGGCCAGGTCGGCCAGCTGATCTATGGGATCGAAGTCGCCCGAGTTGACCTCGCCGGCGTTCCCGATGATGATCGCCGGCTCGCCATTCAAGCCTTGAAGAGCGTCTTCGAGAGCATCGGTATCCAGCCGGCCCGTTGCGTCTCGCGTCAGCTTGGTCACCGAGGAGCGGCCGATACCCAGCAGGGAGAGGACCTTTATCGCGCTGGCGTGGACGTGACCGCTGGTGAGAACGGGTACGCGCGGCAGTCCCCTGAACCCTTCTTCGGATACATCGACGCCGTGCTGCTCGGCCCACCACTGCCGGGCGGCGGCAAGACCGACGAAGTTCGCCATAGATGCACCCGTCGTCATGATGCCGACCCATTCGGGGGGCAATCCAAACAGGTCCTTCAGCCACGAGAGCGCCACCAGCTCCAGGTGCACGCCCAGCGGCGACGATATCCAGGCGTAGGCCGGCTGGTCCAGCAGTGTGGCCAGCCAATCGGCGCCTAGCGCTGCGGGCGTAACGCCGCCGATGACGAAGTGGAAACAGCGCGGCCCCGATGTAGTGGCCGAGGCGTCCTTCCCCTCCTGGATGAGTTTGACCAGAGCCGCCGCCGCCCCGGTACCCTGCTCTGGGAAGGGCGCCCAAAACGCCTGCGACGCCTCCTCCACCCGCTGAGTCAACACGGGCCGGTGGTCCAACTCGGCCAAATACTGTCGGGCCTCTCGCACCACCAAGTCGAGGACCTGGGGCAGCTCTTCGCGCATCGGGAGGGCCATCTCTGCTCCGACTGAATCGGTGACTGTCACGCCTGAGCGAGCCTAAGGATGCGGCGGAAATCTGAGCAACGAAAGGAGGAAGAGCGACGGGTCACTGATTACTGATCACAGCCTCCCAAAGCCTGTTGCGTTTGCCCCACAACCGTCCCCGGTGACGCCTCTAAATCTTTTGGACCCCAACACTTGCGGCTTGGCAAGCTATCTGCTTATCTTTGTGGGCGACAAAACGGTCCCGCCACCCGCCGAGCCCTGATGCTCGCGTGTGGTGGGTTTTTTGTAAGGCTACTGACCAGCTCTCTGATCTCCCCCCTGCCCAGAGCCGTCGGATCCCGACGGCACTCCGCGTGGCAATGATCCTAGTTTCGCAAGGACGTAACTGAATTGACTGAGAATACCGGTTCATTCGGCATAGCGGTTCTCGACGACCGCGTGAGTGGTCCCGCGCCGGGCGGCGTGAACGTGCTTATCGGCGGCCCGGGTACAGGCAAGACGGTGGCTGCGCTGCATTTCCTGGACGAGGGTGTGCGCCAGGGTGGCCGGGTGGTGCACCTGACGCAGGCGCGTCCCGAGGACGTCATCGAGCTAGCGCGCTCTATTGGAATCGACATCTCCCAGCACATAAACTCGGGTCAGTGGGTCATTCTCGGATATCAACAGGGCTTCCGGGAGCGATATCGTCGTACGATTGATCCATCTGAGGTCTTCGAGGAGTTGGGAATCTTCCTCGCCGAGACAGGCGAACCCGACCGACTGGTGATCGACACGTGTGGTCCGCTGGTCGAGCTGCGCGAGGCGAGCAACGGCGCGGAACTGCTGGTGGACATGCTCGCCGGGATGAACAGCACGACGCTTCTCACTTTCTCGGCCGAGCATCCTGCTGCGCTGGACAGCACGTTCGATCTCATCTCGCAGCGCGCATCGCTCATTTTGCACGTCACGATGAGCAGTTCGGGGCGACGCCAGATCGTGGTGCGAAAGACGATCGGCCGTCACGATGTCGCAGGTCCCATCAGCTTCGACATTCGGGATGGAAAGGGGATCATTCCGTTCGAGCAGGTCCGGCGCGAGCGTTCCAGTGACCTCGAGCCGGCGGTGCGCCGCCGGGTCATGCTGCTGGACGTCACGGGCGAGTTCCCCGACGAGCTGAAGCTGTGGTTCGAAAAAGCGTTCGACTTGTTCTACACCTCGGACCCGGTGGACGCGTTCCCTGAGTTGGCCAGACGCGAGTTCGGAATCGTGACCGTGCACGTCGACCGACGTTCGGTGGATCGAGGCCTGCACGTGATGCATCAGCTTCGTCGCGCCGCCAGTCAGCCGCCCATCCTGATCATGTGCGGCTACGATCTGCGAGCCAGCGACCGTGCCCGTGCGTTGCGCTTCGGTGCGGACGATTTCATATCCGGCGGTTTGGTCCCCGAAGAGCTGACGTCACGGATGGAGGCGCTGCTGCGACGTGGCCGAGCGTCTTCGGCCGGCGACGAGGCTGAGGACGCGCCTCCGGTAGCGAAGCCGCCTGCTGGTGTCCGGGTCGACCAGGTAACCGACATCATCCGGGTGCAGCTGACGACTCCGGACGCGCCGATATTCTCTCTCGTTCTGCTGCGACCTTCGAACGGCAAGAAGGTGGACGAGCTGGCCGTCCACGTCGCCGAGCAGATGCGGCAGGACGCCGCCGACCGAATGAGCGTCGGGAAAGACCGCGTGGAGGTCTATCTGGACGGTGCGCTGGGCATCCACGCCGAACGCTTCCTCACACGCGTGCGCACGGAAGAGTGGAAAAAAGTTGCCGCCGTAGTCTACACCTCCCCGACCGACCGGGAAGACTTGGTCAGGATATTAGACGAGCAGGATGGCTAAGATCCGCTGGCCGTACTGGGGAGGCTTCGCTACACTCGCCGCCGCCTCTCTTGGTATGCTCTTCGCCTTCGTTTTTGGCTTCCTCCCACAGAGATTTCTGCTGGAGCTGGACTTTGCCGAGAGCGGGTTCGCGTATCCTGTCATCCAGCCACCACTTCCTGAGCCACCGCCACCTCCGGTTTATGCCCCGAGGCGCCCGATTGCCCGTGGCCCCGCCGAGCGGTTCTGGGCCGAGTACGTGCCGCTGGCGAACGCGGGTGAAGACAGCGCCGCCGCGGTTCTGATCCAGGACTACTTGTCGCGCTATCCGAATGACTTAGGTGTGATGCTCGAGTACGGCCGCACGCTTTGGAGGTTGGGCGAACTGGATGCCGCGATCGTCGCGTATCGTCGGGCCATCGACCTCGGGATCAACGGCGAAGCGCAGCTCGAGTTGGCTCGGCTGCTTGTAGGAGCGCGGCGCTGGAACGACGCGCTGGCGGTCTATGCTAATCGGGTTCGCTCGAATCCCAACGATCTCGATCTGTTGCGCGAGTACGCGGAAACGGCGACATGGGCACAACGGTACGATTTGGCCATCGAGCTGTACGCGGAACTGGTGGAACGTTCGCCTGAGGATGCCGGGCTTCGGCTCCAGTACGCGCGCGTGCTGTATTGGGCGGGCCAGCCCGAGCGGGCTGCGGAGGCCCTGGACGGCCTGCCCGCGGACTACGCCGGCGCCAGCGTCGATTCTTTGCGCGCCGCCATCGCTATCGCCTTGCCACCGCCGCCTCTGACCGAAGAGATGATGAGCACGCTCGAGCGTGCACGGACCCTGATGCTAGCGGGATCGGTCGATTCGGCGCTCGTACTCTATCGCATTCACATGGCCGAAGAGCCGGTGACGGATTCGTTGTTGATCGAACTGGCCGACGTGTTCGAGTACCGGGCTTACAAGCCGGACAGCGCCATGGTCTACCTGCGTACCTATCTGGCTCGCAACCCCGACGACCAGGGCGTTCGTCTGCGGCTCGGCCGTCTGCTGGCTTGGGACGGCCAGTATGCGGAAGCGGAAAGAACCGCGCTGACCATCGTGGGGGCTGAGCCCGAAAACGCCGAAGCCTGGGTGCTGTTGGGCGACATCTACCGGTGGTCGGATGACCGCAAAGCTGCCAAGGCTGCCTACAAGCGTGCGCTGGAAATCGATCCCCAGGTCGTCGGTGCCAGCGAGGGACTGGCGGCCATCGATGCGCAGGTGGAGTTGTTGCTCTCACAGCAGGGCACCATCGGACCGGGCGGCTGGTTCGACTTCTTCGCCGACAACGACGAGTTCAGACTCGCACGTATTCGGGGGGAGTGGACCGGCGGCGCGCCCCGGACCCGCTGGGGCGCCGAGATCGCTCTGGAAGGACTCGAGGGGTTCTCACCGACGGCGCAGCACACCGAAATGATGGCGATGGACGTGCGGGCTGAGGGCGAGCATTGGTTCATGGATGGTGGCTTGAACGCCCGCGCGTGGGCCGGTGCATGGATACCTGACACGACATCGACTCAGCCCGTGTTCGGGTTGGCACTGGCGGCGCCCGACTGGGACGGCTCGGCGTATCGCTTCGAGTATCGTCACGGTCCGGCCTACCGCGAGACCAACACGATGCAGGCGGCTGTGACCAGCCTTCGAGCTGATGTCTTGCGCCTCGAGTTCTACCGACCCATCGCGGCGCGCTGGACGACGTCGGCATCGGCCGGGTTCGCGGTGTTCTCCGGTGTCGGCGATGCCAACCAGCGGTTCGACGCGTCGCTCAGCTTCCTGTACCGGCTGACCAATGCCTGGGTGATCGGATACGAGACGCGCGGTCTGGGCTTTGCCGACGCGGCCCCGAACCCCGGGCTTCGACTGTATTGGGATCCAGAGTGGTACTGGCTCAACGCTGGGGTGGTGAATTGGACGGCCCAGCCGGGCATGTGGGAGTTGGCGGCGCAGGCCACGTTGGGCGCGGCGTGGATGCGTGAGCGCGACCTGGATTCGACGGTGGAAGCTCAATTCGGGATCGTCTTCGACGCGGTGCGTCGTTTCGGTGCGTGGGGTGTGGGTGGCCGAGCGGTCTACGCCCAGACTCGGGCGGATGGCTATCGGGCATTTCGCCTGGAGCTCGAGGCGAACAGAGGATTCGGACGTTAAGCGATGAGAAACCGCAGACCATTCTTGTTGCTTCTAGCTGCGACGGTCGTTGTTGCGATCGGCACGTTGTTGCTGGTCTGGGCATCGCGTGCCCCGATGGAGGTCCAGTCCTTCATCGTGCGGTTGTCCATTGTCACGCTGGTACTGTTTCTCATCATCCTCATCGCACGCTATTTCACGCTGCTGTGGTTTGGGTATTTGCAGCATATGGAGACGGGTGCTACCGATATCCCCAACGGTATGGAGTATCCGCCCGTTTCGATAATCGTCCCCGCGTTCAACGAGGGTCGCGTGATCGAGGCGGCGCTGGAAAGCCTGCTCGAGCTGGACTATTCGCACTACGAGATCATCGTAAACGACGACGGCTCCACCGATGACACGCTGGCCAACGCGTCGCGGCACGCCGGCGAGTACGGGAACTGCCGGGTGAAGGTGAGCACGAAGAAGAACGGCGGAAAGGCGAGCGCGTTGAACGCCGGGTTGGCTATGGCGGAGTATCCTATCGTGCTCTGCATGGACGCCGACGCGCGGTTGGAGCGGCAGACGATCAGGGCGGCGATGCCGCACTTCCGCGATCCGTCGGTCGGTGCGGTGGCGGGCAACGTCAAGGTTGTGAATCGCGTGAATGTATGGACGCGGCTGCAGGCGCTGGAATACGTCGAAGGGCTCAACATGGCGCGCCGCGCCCAAGGGTTCCTCAACGCCGTGAATATCGTACCTGGCCCCGTCGGCTTCTTCCGCCGCGATGTTCTGATCGCCTTGGGGGGCTACGACCTCGATACGTACGCTGAGGATACCGATCTGACGCTCAAGATTCTAACGGCGGGCTGGAAGATCCAGTACGAGCCGCGGGCCATTGCCTGGACCGAGGCACCCGAGCGGCTGATCGATCTGATCCAGCAGCGCTATCGCTGGACCCGCGGGATCCTGCAGGCGCTGGGCAAGCACAAGAAGGAGCTGTTCTTCCCGCTGCCCGATATACCGCTGTGGCTGTCGCTGCTGCAAATGATGTTCGAGGCGGTGATCTGGCCGGCGATGAATGTCTACGGTCACCTGTTCTTTGCCTACGTGGCGGTGGCGTTCGGCATGAGCGAGATGTTGTTGGCGTGGTGGGTGTTGTTGACACTGCTGGACCTGGTGGCGGCGTTGGCGACCGTCGGGATGGAGGAAGAGCAGCTGTCGTTGGTTCCGTACGCGATTATCTATCGATTCTTCTTCATTCTGTTGATCGACGTGGTGAAGCTCTGCTCGACGCTGGAGGAGGCGCTGAACCTCCGCATGAGCTGGGGTAAGCTGGAAAGGGTTGGACGCATATGAGCGTCATTCAGTTGATGGTAACGATCATTATCGTGACGATTCTGGTGACGGTGATCTTGGGCGTGGTGTCGTACGCGGCCTATTGGCTGCGACGGATGCGGCGGCCGGCGCCGCCGAAGGAAATCGACGCGGCTCCGCGGTTTTTTTACCGGTACGAACCCGGTGAAGAAGTCATGGCTGAAAAAGGTGCTGAGGTGTGAGTACGATAACGAGTACGAGTAGGACCGGATGTCGCAATCGCACTCCTAATCGAAATCCTACTCGTTGGCGTCATTATCTCTTGCGCGAGAGGGAGAGGGTGTGAGCCGGAGAGAGCGGAGACCGAGGGGGTACCCTTATGAGCCACCGCGCCCACGAACGCCGTGGGCGTGGGGTGGGGCGATCCTGTTGCTCGGTACGTTGGTCGCGGGGCTGATCGGTGCTGCCGTCATACTCTGGCGCTATATCGATGTCGATGCGGTCTTGCAGGCGGCGACGGGCGAGATGCCGGCGCCGGTTACCGAGATGGTGGCCGACGTTCCGCTGCCCGCGCTAACGAACACCGTCTCCTGGACGGCTCACCTTTACGTTCCGGAACACAACGCCGGTTTCTTCCCCGTTGCTCGTTACCACTCCGACCTGAACGAACGCTGGGGCGCATTGCTCGTCGACATCGGGGCCGGCATTCAGCACGTGCGCGGTGCGGCGGCCCTCGACTCGCTGGGTGGCGCGGGACTGTTGGTGGTCGCGGCCGCTGTCTGTCTGGACGACGATGAGCGGGACGCGATACGGCGGCACGTCGATAGCGGCGGCCACATGATCGCGACTTGGGCCCTGGGCGTCCGCGATGCCGAATGCGAGTGGGACGGCTACCGTTTCCTCAAGGACATGACCGATGCCGACGCTGCGGGAACGATGGCCGGGCTGCCACCGACCTACCTGACGGTTCCCCGTGGCGGCGTGTTCTCTGCTGGCTTGCCGCCGGGACTGCGAGTCGAGTTGAAGACGGAGCCGTGGGTCACGGTGCGATCGGCCTCCTCGAGCGTCTTTTGGACCGACTGGGCGTTGAACCCCCTGAGCGCGCCAGGCGGTGGTGCCGCCGGTGCTGCGATCGCGCGGACGACGGCTGAGGGGTCGAGGATCGTCTGGTTCGGTTGGCGCATGGACGTCGCGGCCACCGAGCGCGATCGTGAACTGCTTCGCCGCATCGCCCAGAACTCGGCGCTTTGGGCTGCCGGCCACGTCGTCGCTGACGTGGACCCATGGCCCGATGCTCATCGCTCGGCGATGTCGGTGACTCAGGACGTGGAGCACAGCTTTAGGAACAGCCGCCGACTGGCCGAGCGGTTCGCTGCCAACCATGTACCTGTCACCTTCTTCGTTGTCACGCAGCTGGCCGCGGAACATCCCGAACTGGCCGAGGTTCTGTCGGCGGCCGGCGAGGTGGCGACTCATAGCGTCGACCATCGCCAGGTCGCGGGCCGACTTTGGTCCGGCCAGTTGGCAGGCCTGCGGCAGGCGCGGATCGACGTCGAAGGTTGGATGGGAGTAGCGCCGGTGGGTTTCCGACCGCCGCGCGAGGTGTTCGACGAATACACGCTGGAGGCGTGGCGGCGCTCGGGTGGACTCTATCTCGCCGGATCGAACTACGCGCGTACGGCGGCGCCCGAGATCTTCGACACGCCCGCTGGCCCGCTGGTGGTCTTGCCCCGTGTGGTGGACGACGATTACGCGGTCATGGTAACGCGCGGCGAAACGTCCCCGGACTCGTTGCGGGCAACCTTCCTTGGATCGATCGAGAAGGTGCGCTGGCTCGGTGGGCTCGATCTGCTCACGGTGCACTCGCAGCTCATCGACTCGTATAGTCGCGTCGATGTGGTTGAAGCCGCGGTCAGGGCGGCGCAGGCAACCGGTGACGTGTGGATCGCGCAGGCGTCCGACATCGCCGATTGGTGGCGGCATCGTTCGGAGTTGAAGCTTCAGGTGCACGAGCGCGTGGCCCGCAGTGCCGTCCTGTCTGTGTCGAATAATGGGACGAACGCTGTCTCGTCGGCGTGGCTGCACGTCTACCTGCCGGAAGACCGGGAGACTTATGCGGCTCCAGAGGTCCGCGAAGCCATCATCGATTCCTACTACGATCCTTGGGGATTGCGGGTGAAGGTACCCACGATCGCGCCGGGCGAGACGATCGAGATCCTCCTGCCGCGCAGGGCGGTCTAGCGCGTCGCAGCCTCTAGTTCTCTCCGCCCATCATCCTGAGCATCTCCATGATGCTCAACTTCTGGAAATCGAACGGCACGGTGAAGAGTTCAGCGGGTAGCGGCTTCCTCTCGACGTTCAGGATCTCCATGACCTCGTATTCGACAGCGTAGCTCCCGAACGTCATGAAAGTCTGCTCCATGACAGGGAATCCATGTTCGGCGACAACCGAAAATATCTCGCTGTCGCCCTCCTCGTCGAACATTCCCATCTCTTTCATCTTGGACTCGAATTCGACGAACGCGCCAACCAGGTCTTCCAGTTCTGGAGTCACCCAGGCCAGCGTGATCGACGCCTCCGACTCGATCTCGTAGGCGCTGCACTGCATCCCGTTGATTACCTTCGTCTCTCCCGTGGGACGTGCCTTTGGAGACAGCGTGGCCGGCTCGGGTTCGGGTTCGGGCATCATCGCTTTGTACGTTTCGAAGTCCTCTCGGGTCAGCTCGAGGTACATCTTCTCCGCAGGCTGCACGAGTCGAAATGTCCCTTCGCCGAAATCGAGGATCGCGTAGCCCGGCATCTCGTCACCGAAATCGCCCGAGACGCGTAACTGGGTCCCCTTCATCGCGTAGATCAACGAGTCGATGCTGATGTCGCTGTCAGATTGGACTGCGAACTCGAAGATCCTGTCCATGGGCAATGCGAAGACCGCACGGTGATCGATTTGCTCGGCCTCGAGATCGTCGGGTTCGAGAAGCATGGAAAGGGCACGATCGCCCAGGGTAACCTGGCGGGTGGTGATAACCCCTTCGAACTCTTGGGCCGCAGCGCTCGAGGGTGACCCGAGCCCCAGGATGGTGACCGCGACTACAATCGAACCTGTGTACTTCATGGGTCCCCTCGCTCCGGTCATGGGTGATCGTTACCGCCCCAAGTAATTGCGGTCCCTGCCAGTCGTCAACTTGGGCTTTCGCCCCCGGCTATGTCTGCGCTCGACAAAGTGGGAAATCCCCTTATCATATGTGACCCGAAAATACTGTTCCCTGGTCAATCGAGATCGCTATCGCATGGCCGTCGGCCTCGCGTCGACCCGCGGCTCGATTCAGTTAAAGGAGGGTGACATGCAGGACCTCTCATCATTGGACGTTCAAGCCATCGGCAATACGATTGTCAACCTGATCAGCGCCTGGGGGCTGAAGGTGTTCGGCGCACTCGCCTTACTGGTCGTCGGTCGCATGCTCGCGGGTTGGGCCAGACGGCTGATACGCAAAGGCCTCGCGAGAGCGAATGTCGATACGACTCTGGTTCCGTTCATCGCCGGGATCACGTACTACTTCATCATCGCCGCGGTCTTGATGGCGGTGCTCGGACTGGTGGGAATCCAGACGGCCTCGTTCCTGGCGGTGTTCGGCGCTGCGGGGCTGGCGGTGGGGCTAGCTCTCCAGGGCACGCTCTCGAACGTGGCCTCGGGCGTCATGCTGTTGGTCTTTCGGCCCTTCGAGGTTGGCGACTACATCGAGGCCGGCGGCACGGCGGGATCGGTGGAGGCGATCGGTCTGTTTGTGACGACGCTCAATACGCCAGACAACGTCAAGATCCTCGTACCGAACGCGGGAATCTACGGCCAAACGATTAAGAACTACGCGGCCAACGACACCCGCAGGAACGACATGGTCGTGGGCGTGTCCTACGACGACAACCTCGGAACGGCCGTCGATACGATCGAGAAGATCCTGGCCGCTGATTCGCGGGTGCTGGCCGATCCCGAGCCCGTCGTCGCGGTGGCCGAATTGGCCGACTCGTCGGTGAACATCGTCGTGCGACCCTGGTGCAAGAAGGAGGACTACTGGGGACTCCGCTTCGACTTGACGCGGACCTTCAAAGAACAGCTGGAAGCGGCCGGTTGCTCGATTCCGTATCCCCAGCGGGATATTCACGTGTACGAGCAGGCCAGCTAGTCGCTAACCCAACCCCGTTGATGGAGGGACGACCGTGCATTTGAGTTTCAGGTTTCTTGGGAACGCGATCGGGGCAGCGCTGCTCATCGCCGCAGCAGGATCGGTAGCGGTGGCTCAGACGGTCGTTCGGGCCGATCGGATGCTCGACGTCGAGAGTGGGCGGATCGTTCCGAACGCGGTGATCGTCATCGAGGACGGACGCATAAAGAGCGTCAACCCGAGCACGGTTCCATCGGGTGAGGTCATCGATCTGGGTAACGTCACGCTACTGCCGGGGCTCATCGATTCGCACGTACATCTGACCGGGGACCTCGATGGCGACTGGTTCAATCGTGCGGTGAGGGAAACGGCCGCTGACGGGGCGCTGCGCGGCGCGCGGAACGCTCGCCGGACGCTGCTGGCCGGATTCACGACGGTTCGAAACGTGGGCGCCGGTGGATTCTCCGACGTGTCGCTGATGAAGGCCATCGACGCGGGATTCGTCTCGGGCCCCCGCATCGTTCCTGCGGGGCATGGGCTGGGCGTCACGGGTGGCCATTGCGACGTCACCGGCTACGCGCCCGGCGTTATGGAACTGGGTCCGAAAGACGGCGTTGCCGACGGCGCGGACGAAGTGCTCGAGGCCGTCCGTTATCAGATCAAACACGGTGCCCAGGTCATCAAGACGTGCGCGACCGCGGGAGTGCTCTCATTCGAGGGGCCGGTGGGCGCCCAGCAGTACTCGGAAGAAGAACTGCGTGTGATGGTCGAAGAGGCCGCTCGCCATGGGGTGAAGGTCGCGGCCCACGCTCACGGTACCGACGGGATTAAGGCGGCGGTGAGGGCGGGCGTCGCCTCCATCGAGCACGGGTCGATGCTGGATGATGAGGCCATCGCGTTGATGAAGGAGCGGGGGACGTACCTGGTGCCGACCACCTACCTGGCGGACGCCATCGATCTCGACGTCTTGCCGGCGCCGGTGCGCGCCAAGGCGGAGATCGTTCTTCCGTTGGCCAAGGCGAGCATTGAGTTGGCTATCGAGGAGGACGTGAAGATCGCCTTCGGGACCGACGCCGCGGTGTTCGCCCACGGTGATAACGCCAAGGAGTTCGGTGCGTTGGTCGAGCGGGGATTGTCCAACATCGAGGCGATCCGCACTGCGACGTTGAATGCGTCGGACTTGCTTGGGGTGGACGATCGGGGTCGGATTGCAGCGGGTGCGCTTGCCGACATCATCGCCGTGCCCGGCAACCCGCTGGATGACATCCGAACGCTTGAAACGGTGGTGTTTGTGATGAAGGGTGGGAGAATCTTCAAGCTACCGGAGGAGTAGGATAACGAGTACGAGTACGATTACGAGTCGGAACGCGTTCGCTGGGTCCTACTCCTACTCGTGATCGTTATCGTACTCGTTATCGTACTCGATTCCACTACCTACCGAATGCCAGCAGCGGGCCGGGGTTCCCCATCCCACCACCACATTCCATCCAGCGTCTGCTGACGCGGCCAGACCTCATCCAACGTATCCCCGTTATACAGCCGACCGTTCTTCATCACCTGGACGATGGTGTTGGTGTTTCGGATATCGGCCAGCGGGTTGCGGTCGAGGATGACCAGGTCCGCCAGCTTGCCCGGCTCGATAGAGCCAAGGTCGCCATCAAGCCCCAACGCCTCGGCTCCAAAAATCGTGGCAACTCGAAGCGCATCATGATTGGAGAGACCGCCCGAGGCCATCGCCCACAACTCCCAGTGGTAGCCGAGCCCCTGCAATTGGCCGTGGCTGCCCACGCCGGCTTTGCCGCCGGCTTCGACCAGGTCCTTCACGAATACGGCGTGATCATCGAAGACCTGCCGCAACTCGTGGAACCACTGCCGCTGTAGCGTCTTGCCGTCGATCTCGTTGTGCGGAGTGAAGTGGCGCAGCTTCGCGTCGTCGTGAACATCAGCGTGCGTGTAGAACCAATTCTCGGCCCAGGGTCCCCCGTACGATACCAACAGCGTCGGTGTGTAGGTGGTCTTGGCCTCCGCGACGAATTGGACGACGTCATTATATAGGGGTGCTACGGGGAACGAGTGCTCGTGTCCTGGATAGCCATCGATGATGTGTGTCAGGTTAAGCTTCAGGTCCAGCGCGCCTTCGGTGGTGGGCATCAACTCCTGCTCGCGCGCCGCCGTGATGATCCACTGACGTTGCTGGCGGTTGCCTGCAACGTACTGCTTGATCGTCTTGCTGTCGTAGTACTCACTGTACCGCTTCAGGATGTTGCGAGCGTCTTCCTGATCCTTGACCTGCTCGGTCCAGAACACGCCCGGCCCGGTGTAGTAGATTCTTGGCCCGATGAACTGCCCGCCGTCGACCATGTCGGCGTAGGTGAGGACGTCGGTCGTGGCGGTCTGCGGATCGCGAGTCGTCATGACGCCGTACGCCAGGTTCGCCAGGTACTCCCAGACCTGGGTCTTGTGGATACCCCAGGACGGCCAGATGTGAGCATGAGTGTCGACGAACCCGGGAACGATCGTCTTACCGGTCACATCGATCTCGGTCGCTCCGTCCGGGATCGACACCTGCCCGCGCCGTCCCAGCGCCTCGATCCGGTTGTCGCGTACCACCAGGTCGGCGTTCTCAATGACCTCGTCGCCGTTCATGCTGATCACGCGGGCACCCCGGAGCACGATGACGCCCTGGGGTATATCACGTGTGGCCTGCATCAGAACCCGCGTCTCCACGGGCTCGTAGACTTGCTTCTCTTTCTCGGCCTCCTGGCCCTCAGCCTCCTCCTGATCCTCGTCGACATCGTCCGCGCCCGCGGCTTCTTCCGCACGACGCGCGGCCTTAGCACTATCCTCCGCCGCTTTCGCCTGATCCAAATCGAAAACGAAATGCGCGTTTCCGATGGACCAATGGACTTTCACCCCGTCCGCGCTCCACCGAGGGAACTGACCCCCGACTTGCGTCAGCCGCTTGACCGGGAAGGAAGCCCCCTCGGGATTCGCTACGGATACCGTCGGCGTCTCGCCACCCACGTACGGGACCGTGACGACATAGAGATTGTTGTTGACCTCGGCCAGCGCCTTCTCGCCGTCGGGGGAGATAAAGACGGACGACGCGGTGATTGGCTGCTGAGCGCCCGGTACCTTGGCGCCTGTGACTTTGAGGTGGCTCTTCGCGTCGGTTCCGTCCCAGCGCATCGATACCAACCCCTCGCCGCCGCCGTAGACGAAGACTCGGTTCGGGTCGCTGCTGAAGTGGGGGGCGCTGCGGCCCTCCGTGGGCGCGATGCGAGTGACGGCACCGCCTTCAGCCGGTACCCAGACCAGCTCGGCACCGGTGCCACGGCGCTCTTCCAGGAAGTCCTGAGCCGAGCTACGCACCGCTGCGATGCGATTACCGTCGGGCGACCAGGCAGGGAGCCGGTAGAAACCACCGGTTTCCGTCAACTGTTGAGCGCCGCCGCCGCTGGCCCGGGTCTTGTAGATATGTCCGCCGTCGAGGGACCAGGTCACGAAGGCGATCCAACTGCCGTCTGGCGACCAGGTGGGCTGGTGCTCGCTGGCTTCCGCGGCGGTGAGGCGCTGGGGCGTGCCGTCCGGGTAATCCATCACCCACAAGCGGTCGAGGGCGGTGAACGCCAACCGCTGGCCGTCGGGTGATGGCGTCGCGTCGCGGATCTGCTTCACCGTGAACGTCGGGTCATCGCTGACCGGGTAGTCGAAATCGAGTTCGGGTCCCAACTCGACCTCTACATCCACGGTCATGGGTATCTCGCTGGGCGAGCTACCGTCTACGGGGATGCTCCAGATCTTACCGTCGTACGAGGCGACGAGCGCCCTCGAGTCGGGAGTGAACGACATGCTCGGGAGCACGTCGCGGGTCGCCCGTGACTCCTGATCATCGCGCTGAACGGGATAGGCCAACCAGCGCTCTTCACCGGTGGCGAGGTTGCGCACTCTCAGGCCGGTGTGCGCGTCGTGGCGACTGCCAAAGGCCAGCCAACTTCCATCGGGCGAGAGGGTTGGGCGAAACGCCGATCCGTACATCGCCGTCTGCGAGTAGCGCTTGCCGGTATCTCGGTCGTACATGGCCAGCTGGTACTGGGGAAACTGGGCGTTGTACTGCCAACTGCCGGTGCGCTGGGCGTACCAGATATATCGCTCGCTGGGCCCGAAGGCGGCGCCGACCATCTTCAAGTTCTCGGGCTCTTTCACCAGCTTCACGCCGGATCCGCCGTCTCGGTGGTACATCCATAGCTTGCTGACGCCCAGGCCGCCTTCGACCTTCGATGCCACGATGAAGTCACCGTCCGGCGTCCACTCGGGCGACTGGTAGAGCGAGTTCTTCCCCTTGGTGATTTGGACCGTATCCTGCCTGTCCATCGACATGATCCAGATGTTCTCGCCGCCGCTGCGGTCGGAGGTGAACACCACCCAATTGCCGTCGGGACTGAAACGCGGTTGCGCGTCGAACGCCATCCCGCTTGTCAGGCGCGTGGCCTGGCCCCCGCCGATGGGCAGCGTGTAGAGGTCGCCGAGCAGCTCGAAGACGATCGTCTGACCGTCCGGTGACACGTCAAGCGAAAGCCAGGACCCCTCGTCGGTGGTGAAAGAGATGGTGCGCGCCGCCTCGAGCGGCAGCGGTTTCTCCTTCTTCTTAGCGGTGTCGGCAGCAGTGGTGTCTTGGGCCAGCGCATAGGCCGTGGGCTCGGCCGTTGCTGCGGGCGCCGGGACGGCCACGCCGGGATGCCCTGAAGAAAGCACCAGGACAAAAAGCGCGTGAGACAGATACATGGTGCGACTCCAGCTGAATTGGGGATGAAACGATTCTCCGCGGTATCCGGCGGGTGCCGGATGGCGCACGAATATGCTACTCTGCTCTGAACCGCGCCAGAGTACGTTTCGTCCTACTCGTACTCGTAATCGTGATCGTACTCGTCAAGAAACTCGGGCCATTGGAGGTATTCGTATGAGCCGGACATCAGTCAGGAACAGGGTCCTTGCGGTAGTCCTCACTCTGCTCGTCGTCGCTCCTTCGCAGGTGCTGTCGCAGCAAGCCAAGTACCCGAAAGCCAAGAAGGTCGACCAGGTCGACAACTATCACGGCACCGAGGTCGCCGACCCTTATCGGTGGCTGGAGGACGTCGACTCCGACGAGACTGCAGCCTGGGTCGTTGCGGAGAACGAGATCACGTTCGCTTATCTCGACGCGATCCCCGAGCGCGAGTGGATTCGCAATCGGCTGACCGAGCTCTGGGATTACGAACGCTACGGCGTTCCGTCCAAGGAAGGTGGGAAGTACGTCTTTTCCAAGAACGATGGGCTCCAGAACCAGTCGGTCTACTATATCCAGGATGCACTGGACGCCGAGCCGAGGGTTCTACTCGATCCCAACACGTTTTCGGAAGACGGTACCGTGGCGCTGGGTGGGATGTCGATCACCAAGGATGCCAAGCTGATGGCCTATGCGAAAGCTGCCAGCGGCTCGGACTGGCGCGAGTGGTTCGTCCGTGACGTCGAGGCGGGGAAGGACTTGAGCGACCATCTGGTATGGATCAAGTTCTCCGGTGCGGCTTGGACCGACGACAACGCCGGTTTCTTCTATTCTCGTTACCCGGAGCCGAAGGCAGGCGACGAGTTCGAGGACGCGAACCGCGACCGCAAGATCTACTACCATCGCATCGGAGCGCTCCAGTCGGAGGATCGGCTAATCTTCGCGCCGGACGAGCCCGACTGGAACACCAACGCCTTTTTGAGCGAAGATGGCCGCTATCTCATGTTGGCCATGGCCTTCGGGACCGATGATCGGAACCGGTTCTTCTATGTCGACCTTGAGGACCCTAAGAACCCTGATATCGGCGGAGAGGTGGTCAGGCTGATCGATGTGTTCGAAGCGACCTACGACTTCGTCGGGAACGACGGCACCGTCTTCTATTTCCGCACGAACCTTGAAGCGCCGCGCAACAAGCTCATCGCGATCGACACGAGCAATCCGGCGCGAGAAAACTGGAAGACGCTGATTCCCGAGAAGGACGATGTGCTGGTAGACGTCGGTATCACCAATAATCAGTTCGTCACCCGTTACATGCCCGATGCCCACACGCAGGTCCTCATCTATGACATGGACGGGACGTTCGACAAAGAGGTCGAACTGCCGACCATCGGCACGACAGGTGGGTTCAGCGGCGAGCGTGAGGACAGCGAGGCGTTCTACGCGTTCACTTCGTTCCTTTATCCGACCACGATCTTCCACTACGACTTCAAGAGCGGGAAGTCTACGGTCTTCAAGGCGCCCGACGTCGATTTCGATCCCGACGTCTATGAGACCAAACAGGTATTCTACCAGTCGAGGGACGGCACCAAGATCCCGATGTTCGTCGTCCACAAGAAGGGGCTTAAGCTCGACGGCTCGAACCCGACGTACCTGACCGCTTACGGCGGGTTCAATATCTCCATACCGCCGTACTTCGATACCAGCCGGCTGGTTTGGCTGGAGATGGGTGGCGTCTATGCTCAGCCCAGCCTGCGTGGCGGCGGTGAATACGGCGAGGACTGGCACCGGGCGGGGATGCTGGAGAACAAGCAAAACGTGTTCGACGATTTCATCGCTGCGGCCGAATACTTGATCGACGAGGGCTATACGTCGACGCCGAAGCTGTCCATCGCCGGCGGTTCTAACGGCGGACTGCTGGTGGGCGCGGTGATGACCCAGCGGCCGGAGCTGTTCGGTGCGACGCTGCCCGCGGTGGGCGTGATGGACATGCTGCGCTTCCACAAGTTCACCGTCGGCTGGGCATGGGTATCGGACTACGGCTCTTCCGAGGACCCGGAAATGTTCCCGCACCTCTACGCGTACTCGCCGTACCATAACCTCCATCCGGCCAAGTACCCGCCGACGATGGTGACGACGGCGGACCACGACGATCGCGTGGTGCCGGGCCACTCGTTCAAGTTCGCGGCGCGACTCCAGGAGATGCAGATGGGCGAAGCGCCGGTGTTGATCCGGATACAGACGAAGGCGGGCCACGGCTCGGGCAAGCCGACCCACATGATCATCCAGGAGCAGGCTGACCGCTGGGCGTTCTTGGTGAAGAGCCTCGGCATGAGCCTGCCTCAGGACGTTACTTTCGACTGAACGGTCAGCTGAAGTTGCGTTGCTCGGCTGTGCGACGGCCGCGTCGAAACCCTCGGCGCGGCCGTTTCACATCAGGCGGCCGAGGCTCTGCGCCCGTCCAACGTCATCGTATCCCAGTCCCGCAGCATGTACAGCGCCACCATGATCGCGACGATGGGCACCCCGGCAAGGAACAGGTGGTTCGGGCCGCCGAACGGCATGATCAGGTAGTCCCAGGTCGAAGCCACCGAGATGAAGTGGAATAGGGTCCAGTAGGCGTAGGTGAACCGGCGCTTGAAGCCCACGATGAGTGCAAGGGACATCAGCGTGTTCAAGATACCGATCGGGTAAGACAGGTTCACGTCGAGCGGGATCCCGTAGAACTTGTCCCAGATCGCCGCGTTCACTTCGGGCAAGACGAGCTTTTCCAGCGCCCACAACAGAAAGAACACGCCGGTTACAACTCGCAGAATCGCCAACGCCTGCGGTAGGCGACGCTCAAGTTCTGCTGGGCGTTCGAGCACCATGGGGCCTCCCGGATTTGTGACTTGGATAGACTGCGTATCGCCGTAAGAACAACTGAACCGGGCTTGGGTTTCCCCGGCCAATCGAGCAACGAGTGCTGCAGTGACCCCGTCGACGTCGACGTCACGTCCGCGCCCGCGTCCTCGCCCCGCGCCCGCGGCAGTTACAGAAACAACAAGCTACTGCATTGTCGGCGAGATGTCGTCTCCGGACTTCACGATCCGCCCCCGAACCACGTACGGCACGTCCAACTCGTCCGTCGTCACCGCCCAGAAATCCGCTCCGCGAACCACCGGCCGCTCGTTCGACAAACGGAAGGGCAACCGGACCTCGCCGAGGTATCGGCCGATGGGATCGAATACGTCCATGACCCGCCACTCGTCCTCGGCGGTCGTTACGCGCACGACCCAAAGATTGCCTTCGTCATCGAAAAAGAACGCTTCCGTCGGCGGCTTCTTCGATGGGATCCTCGAGCGAACCACCTTGCCGCCTCGCTGGGTGAACCAATCCAAGCGCTCAAGCGCGGCGTCGATTTCCTCATCCGTCACCGGGTACGGCTCGAACTCGCGGCTGATCGTGCGAAGCGTGTCGCCCGCGGTGTTCAGCTGGAAGAGTCTGTAGTCGCCGGAAACGAGGCCCCAGAACGTGCCGTCTGGTTCGAATCTCCAGCGGAACGTTGGGGAGAATGGAATGCGTGCGGCTGTGTAACTGCTTCCGTCCGCGCTACGGAGCTCGAATCGCCTGCTGTCCAGATCGTACGGCTCGTCTGGCGGAAACAACGTGTCCACGGGCTGAAGCTCGGAGTCGTACTGCGCCAGCCCAATATGGAAGCCTTGGTCGGAATCATCCGCCGCCGGTACAAAGACGGGGCTGTAGTAGAATCCTTGATCGTCGAAGCCCCCGGGCCACGGCAAGATGATGAACCCGCCGGGCGCCGGCCTACTAAAAACCACAGTGCCGGCCGTGTCGAACGCCGACACGCGGTTGTTCTCGGGGTCCGGCACCCAGATGTTGCCGTCCGGGCCCGTCCGGACCATGACCGCTCTGGCGAACTCGCCGGGTCCACCGCCCTTTCGGCCGATGGTGCGGACGTGGGCGCCGTCGTGGTCGAAGACTCGTAGCTCCTGCGACTGGGCCTCGAGCACGTACACGCGGTCGGTGGCGTCCACCTCGATCGATGTGATTCGCCCGAAGATGTCGGGGCCCGTGCCCTCCATCGTGCCGATGCGGACTTCCTCGATTACCTGCCACTCACTGCCGGCAACCCAGAGAGCTTCCGCGGTGTTGGCGACGACAATTTGGCCGGAGGGCAGGGTGTCGATCGTTCCGGCCCAGTCGTCTTGGCCTGAAGTCGATGAGGATCCACAGCCTAGAAGGCTCACGGCGAGCGCGGCGAACGACACAGCTAGCGAAACACGACTCATGACGGCGTGACCTCTTGGGCTAGGTTTCGTCCCGGTGTTGGACGTGGAAACGTACTACATAGGGCACCTCCAATTCACCACGGACCACGGCCCACACGGTGTCCCCGCGCATGTATGGCCGTGGATAGCGAGCAAAGCCCTCCGGTGCCCTCACCATGCCGAGGTAGCGCCCGTCGGGCTCGAAGACATCGAAGGCGACGGGCTCGATCCAGGTCTGCTCCGGCACCTCGCCGTGCGGAGGCGCAGGTGAGGCGGGCACCGCTTCCGCCATCTTCTCGGCTGTCTGATGGAGCAGCACCCAGATGCGGCCGTCGGCTCCGACGTAGAAACCGCGGTACGGCGGCTTGGTGTCCGGTATAGGATCGCCGTTCCAACGCCAGTTCGGTTGAGTTTGCCGCATGTTGGCCGTCATGATGGCCTCGCGTTCCGCCCTCTCCGCTGATAGCACGGGGATCGGCTCCCAGTTCTCTCGTTCGATTCGCAGCACGCGATCCGGGGCCGTGTAAAGATTCACCGCGTAACTCGTGGACAGGCCGCCGACCATGTAGCCGAGGGGACTGAACACCCATCCCACCGACGGCGTGAACGGCACACTGTTTACACTCGTGCTGGTGTTTTCTCCGTCTTCTATCCTTTGCGCGATGAGTTCCGAGGATTGGTAATCAAAGTCCGGCGCCGGGAGCGTATCGCCTGACGAGCCGTCGGGCCTGTACTGAACGAGCCCCATTTGCCAATCCATCACGTCAGCGACCGGGTCCATCAGGATCAGCGTGTATGAGTTGCCCTCCTTGTCGGAGTAGAGCCGCCTCGATGTATTGAAGCTTCCGCGGATTCGCCAGCCTTCGAGGTACTCGCCCTCGGGTGAATACACGCTGATACGTGTGTTGCCGGGATCGCGAAGTAGGACCCGGCCGTCGGGAAGCACTGCCAGGCCGCCATCGGGCCGGTTGTACTCGCCGGGGCCGCCGCCCTCGCGACCGAATGTCGCCAGGTAGGTCCCGTCCGGCGCGTACTTGCGGAGGGCGGGCACGTGGCTGTCGAACAGGTAGATGGATCCGTCGGGCGCGGCTGCCAGCGATCGGATGTTGCCGAACATGTACTCGTCCGGCCCGTCGAACTGACCGATGGTGACGTCGGCGACGAGTTCGGCGGTGTCACCCCAGACGCTGCCAGCCACTGTGCGAATGACGATGGTGTCGCCCACGGTGTCCTGGACTGCCTGCCATTCTCCTCCGCCGGATCGCTCGGTGCCGCCGCAGGCGACCAGGGAACAAGAAAAGGCGGCGACGCAGGGTATGAACACGCCGCGGTGGAATCCCCGCAGTCTTCTCATGATCTCGGGCTCCGTTACAGTTGTGAAAGGCATCCTCACTATTCTCTGATGTGATTCAGCGGCGAAAGGTTGCATGAGCCGCGGGTTGCCTGGAGAGACCTGTCCGGGCATCTTTTTCGGCTAGACGAGACAGGCCCAGAGTGCGACGCAGCCCCACGGGGAGGTAGCGTGAGGCTGCATCTTTTGTATGTGGGCTTACAATCAAGGAGGAAGTACATGTTGAAAAAGGCCGTCTTTCTTACCCTCGCGGGCGCTCTGCTGGCCTCGCCGGTCGCCGCGCAGGACCTCGACGAGGTTCTGGACAATTATTACGAGGCTATCGGCGGCATCGAGGCTTGGAAAGATCTGAATACTATGAGGGCCACCGGCTCGATGGCGATGGGTGGAATGGGCGTAGAGGCCCCCTTTATCGTGACGGTGAAGCGGCCGAACAAGGTCCGCATGGAATTCACTTTCCAGGGCATGACCGGAGTGCAGGCCTACGACGGTGAGACCGCGTGGATGCTGATGCCGTTCATGGGTCGGACCGACCCCGAGGTCATGCCCGATGACATGGCGAAGGACATCCTCGACCAGGCCGACATCGACGGTGCGCTTGTGGACTGGCAGGCGGAAGGCCACCAGGTCGAGCTGATGGGGAAAGAGGAGACCTCCGGCACCGAGACGTACAAGCTGAAGGTCACCAAGAAGAACGGCGACGTGGAGTACTACTTCCTCGACTCCGAGTACTTCATCCCGATCAGGATGGAAGGCAGTCGCGAGGTCCAGGGTCGGGTAGTCGAGTTCGAGACGATACTCAGCGACTACAAAGAAGTCGGCGGACTGATGATCGCGCATTCGATCGAGGCGAAGCCGAAAGGCGCGCCGAGCGGTCAGGTGATAACGATCGAGCTAGTTGAGTTGAACATCGACGTCGATGAGTCGGCTTTCGCGATGCCTGAAAAGGAAGCCGAAGGCGAGCAATAGAATCCAATCGAAAAAAGGCCAGCGATGCTGGCCTTTTTTATCGTTTGTGCCGTAAGGGATAGACTAAGTGCTGAAGACAGGGAGAGGAGTGAGCACCATGCGTAGGTGGTCGGGTTACATCTGCCCAATGCTGGCGTTCGTGATGGCGCTGGTCGCGTTTCCGGCGACAGCAGCCGCTCAGGTACAGATCGAGTCATCCACGTTTGGTGGACTTCGGGCGCGCTCTATCGGTCCCGCGACCATGAGCGGTCGGATTTCCGCTATCGATGTCGTGCCGGAGTACCCGCTGACCGTTTACGTCGGCTCGGCAAGCGGGGGAATATGGAGATCGAAGGACGGTGGGCTGCAGTTCGAGTCGATCTTCGACGACTACACCATGTCGATCGGCGCGATCAAGGTCGATCCATCGAACCACGACATCGTCTGGGTCGGTACGGGTGAGACCTGGACGCGCAACAGCGTCTCGGTGGGTAACGGCGTCTACAAGACGACGGACGGCGGAAGTACCTGGGAGTTCGTCGGCCTTGAGGACAGCGAGCGCATCGCCCGGATCGAAATCGATCCGATGGACGGTAACAAGGTCTTCATCTGCGCCACGGGCCACCTGTGGGATGCGAATGAAGAACGCGGGGTTTACCGGACCACCGATGGCGGTGAGACGTGGGAGCGGGTCCTGTACATCGACGAGAACACCGGGTGTTCCGACATCTCCATGGATCATCACGCGCCCAACGTTCTGTACGCGGGCATGTGGGAGTTCCGTCGCTGGCCGTACTTCTTCAATTCTGGCGGACCGGGAAGCGGACTGTACCGGTCCATCGACGGCGGCACGACCTGGCAAGAGCTGACTAACGGATTGCCGGAAGGAGAGAAGGGGCGGATCGCCGTTGCGGTTTCGGCACCTCAGCCCAGCCGCGTCTACGCTCTGGTCGAGGCCGAGAACACGGCGTTGTATCGTTCGGACGACATGGGCGCGACGTGGGAAGAGATGAACACGTCGATGAACATCGAGATGCGCCCCTTCTACTTCGCCTACCTCGTTCCGGACCCGGTGGATCCCGACCGGATCTACAAACCGGGGTTCATGCTCACGGTATCGAACGATGGTGGAAAGGCGTTCACATCGCCGTTCAGCTCCAGTGGCTTCAGCGGCGGCGTGGTGCACAGCGATCTGCACGCGCTTTGGATCAACCCGAACAACAATGAAGAGCTGATCCTCGGTACCGACGGAGGCGTCTACTTCTCCTACGATCATGGCGGGAGTTGGCGCCTGTCACAGGCGATACCGGTGTCCCAGTTCTACGAGATCAGCTACGACATGGAGATGCCGTACAACCTATACGGCGGTCTCCAAGATAACGGCACCTGGGTCGGACCTTCTCGCGGACCGGGCGGCATCCGTCCCCAGGACTGGCAGATCATCAATGGCGGCGACGGCTTTCACGTCTTCGTCGACCCCGCGGACCCCGACTTCGTCTATGTCGAATACCAGGGCGGCATGGTATCGCGGCTGCGGCGCTCCACTGGCGAAACCAAGGGAATCAGGCCGTACCCGGAGGAAGGCGAAGACAAGCTTCGCTTCAACTGGAACACGCCGCTTCATGTGAGCCAGTCAAACCCCGGCACCCTGTACCTCGGGGCGCAGCACCTGTATCGCACGATCGATCGCGGGGACTCGTGGGAGCGGATCTCTCCCGACCTGACGACGAACGATCCGGAGAAGCAGAAGCAAGAAGAATCGGGCGGTCTCACCACCGATAACACCACGGCCGAGAACCACACCACGATCATCACGATCAGCGAGTCGTCGGTGGATCCGCAGGTCATTTGGGTCGGGACGGACGACGGCAACCTTCAAGTGACTCGAAACGACGGTGGCGACTGGACCAACGTAGTCGGCAACGTGCCGAATCTGCCGGACGCCACCTGGGTCTCGCATGTTGAGGCGAGCCGTTTCGATGGGGCGACGGCGTACGTGACGTTCGACGGGCACCGCACTGGCGACATGGCCACGTATGTCTACCGGACCACCGACTACGGTGCAAGTTGGCAACCGCTGATGACCGATGCCGTCGAGGGTTACGCTCACGTGGTCAAGGAAGACCTGGAGAACAGCGATCTGCTGTTCTTGGGGACCGAATTCGGCCTCTTCGTCAGTCTCGACGGCGCCCAGTCGTGGGCGCGCTTCGAGAACGACCTCCCGAAAGTGGCGGTGCACGATCTGGCGATCCACCCTCGGGAACAGGATCTGATCATCGGCACGCACGGTCGTGGGATCTACATACTCGACGACATAACACCGCTACGGGCGTTGACGCCGGAGGTCCTGGAGTCCGACGTAGCTTTGCTGCCGACGCGACCGGCGGTTCAGACGATCGGTGGCGGCATGTCGTGGTTCTCGGGCAGCGACGAGTTCGTTGGGCGCAACCCACCAACCGCTGCGGCCATCGTCTACTATATGAAGAAGCGCCACATCTTCGGCGATTTCAACATCGAAGTCTATGATGCGGATGGCGAGCTGCTGAGGACGCTCCCTGCCGGAAAGATCAAGGGCATCAACCGTGTCGACTGGCCGATGCGGTACCCACCACCGAAGGTCCCGCCCGCGAGTTCGTTGATCATGGCTTTCGAGGGTCCGCGGGTACCCGAGGGCACGTACACTTACAAGCTCATCAAGGGCGACGACACTTACGAAGGCCAGGTCTCACTCGTGGCCGATCCGCGATCGCCGCACTCGCAAGCGGACCGCCAGCTGCAGCAGCAGACGGCACTCGGGATCTACGACATGCTGGAACGCCTGACCTATGTGGTCGATGCCCTCATCGATCTGCGTGACCAGGCGCGTGCGCGAGCCGAAGAGACCGAGGGTGGCACGGCGAAGCGGCTGAACGAATATGCCGACAAGCTGGACGAGTTCCGGGGCACGATCGTGTCGACCAGCGACGCTGGAATATTTGGCGGCGAGGAGAAACTGCGCGAGGAGCTGGGCAATCTCTATGGTTCAGTGAACGGCTACGCCGGCCGTCCCACCGACTCCGAGCTGGATCGGTTGGAGAGCCTTTCGCGACAGATGGAGGAAGCGGAAGCCGAGTTCACCGAGATTACGTCGGAGAGAGAGCTCAGCAGGATGAACTCGGATCTGGAGAAGAACGAGCTCGCGCCGTTGAAGATGATGACGAGGGAAGAATGGGAAGAGGAACGCGAAGGTAGTTAAAGGTGTCTGCAGGAGCTTATTGGGAGTAGGTGAGTAAACGAGTAATAGAGCAATCGAGCAATTGAGTTTGAAGTGGAACCTCCGGACACTCCCAACTCGCAGTCTCGATTGCTCAATTACTCGTTTACTCACCTACTCGCAAAACAACTGGAGGACAGCATGAAGCACCGATACACCGCAAAGATCTGGACTGCTGCACTCGCCCTGCTGGTCCTGGCGCCCAGCGCGCTGCTGGCACAGGCCATTACCCAGGAGCAGATCGTCTCCGTCCAGCAGGTCGGCGCGGTTGCGATGAGTCCCGATGGACAGCTCATCGCCTACACGCTGACGGTGCCGAGGACAGCGGACGAGGCGTTCGGGCGACCGCGCAGTGAGCTGTGGATCGTGCCCGCCGCAGGCGGCGCCGCGACTCCAGTGGTCGAGGCTCCGCAGAGTGCGGGTTCGCCGCGATGGTCGCCCGATGGGAGCATGTTGGCTTTCAGTGCGCGATTGGGTCGGGACGGGTCCCAGGTGTATGCGGTGCCGACCACGGGCGGAGAGGCCACGGCGCTCACGCACTCGCCTCTCGGTGTCATGTCGTACGCCTGGTCCCCCGACGGAAAGTCCATCGCTTATACGGCGCGCGAGCCGGAAGATCCGGCGATGGCCGAGCGGCGCGCCAAGGGCGACGATGTCCAGGTCGCGGGCGAGAACGTGCGGCATGTCAGGCTGTGGGTCGAGATCCTCGAGAGCGGGCAGCGTGTCGCGGTAACGCCGGCCGACCGGACGGTGCGCAGCTTCATCTGGATGCCGGACGGAAGCGGCTTCGCGGTTCAAGTGACCCAGACGACCGACATCGATGCCAGCTACATGTTCCGTCACATCTATACCGTGCCGCTGGGCGGTGGCGAGTTGGAGATGCTGACGCAGACCGAAGGCAAGCTGGGCGGCATGGCCTTTTCGCCTGATGGAAAGAGCTTCGCGTTCATCAGTGCGGTCAGCATGAACGACCCCATCGCGCAAAGCGTGTTCGTCGTAGTGGCCAGTGGCGGAACGGCGGTCAATCGCACGCCTAACTTAAAAGCGACCGCTCAGTCTGTGGGTTGGCTGGACGACAAGACTCTATACTTCACAGCCGCTGAGGGTACCCGGTCGGCGATGTACCGGTTGCCCGTGGATCGTGGCGGCATCGATCTGATCGTGGGCGGAGGTGCAGAGATATTCGGTGGCGTGAGTTTTGATTCCCGCGTCCGCAATTTCGCGACCTCGGCCAGCACTGCCATGCACCCTCGCGAGGTCTTTAAGGGCCGCGTGGGTGAAAGCGACCTAGACCGGGTCACGAAGCACAATGCCTGGCTGGACGGAGTCGAACTGGCCAAGCAGGAGACCATCGAATGGACCGGCGCCGACGGCTGGCGTATCGAGGGCGTGCTGATTCACCCGCTCAACGCAACACCGGGGACACGATACCCGCTGGCGATCCTCCCCCACGGCGGACCCGAGGGCATTAGCTCCAACGGTTGGAATACGCGCCCGCTCTACCCGGCACAGCTGCTGGCCGCAGAAGGATACGCCGTACTGATGCCGAACTACCGCGGCAGCGGCGGCTACGGCGTCGCGTTCTCGAAGGGCGACCACCGCGACTTGGGTGGTAAGGAGTTCGTCGACGTGATCGCAGGCATCGAGCACCTGGCGGACGAAGGACTCGTCGATCCCGAGCGCGTGGGTATCAGCGGCACGTCGTACGGCGGGTATTTTTCGGCCTGGGCGGGTACGCGCTATAGCGAGTACTTCAAGGCCGCCATTACGTATGCCGGTATCTCGGATTGGGTCTCGTTCACGGGGACCACCGACATCCCGTACGAGATGTCCATCGTCCATTGGGACACCTGGTGGTTCGACGATCCCGGCCTGGCCTGGGACCGCTCGCCGTTGGCGCACATCAACAACGCTCAGACGGCGATGCTCGTCGGCCACGGACTGGCGGACACCCGCGTGCACCCCGGGCAGTCCATCGAGATGTACACGGCGCTGCGGGTCAAAGGCGTGCCCAGCGGGCTGATCCTGTATCCGCGTGAGCCGCACGGGCTGCTGGAGCGTGCGCATCAGCTGGACTTCATGCGTCGGTACCTGGAGTGGTTTAACAAGTATGTGAAGGCCGCTGTGCCCGCTACTATGTAGTAGTGGGAGTGTGGGAGTAAACGAGCAATAGAGCAATCGAGACTGCGAGTTGGAAGTGTCCGGAAACGTCCACTTCGAACTCAATTGCTCGATTGCTCTATTACTCGTTTAGTCACCTACTCACTCCCAAAACTTGCTCTTGGGCCCCATAAACGGCAGATTCCTTGAGTTCGGGCCCCAGCCAGGCCTACCGCTTGGTTGATTCCACGTAATATCCGACGTCGCTGGAGGCGCCTTGGCACTACGTCTCAAGCAGATGATCGTCGAGATTCATCGGCGGTCGCTTTGGCAGGTCCTGACGGTGTATCTGGGCGCGTCCTGGATCGTCCTCGAGGCCGCCAACCAGGTCATCGAGCGCTATCTGTTGCCCGAATGGGTCTACCCGGCGGCGCTGGTCCTGCTGCTCATTGGGCTGCCCATCGTACTGGCCACGGCGCTGGTTCGAGAGGACCGGGCTCCCTCGGCACCTGCCGAACCCCGCGATCCGACGTTGATGACGGATCCTGCGGCCATCGAGCTGGACCGGCCCGCCGAGGCGCAATCGGTGAAACGATTCCTCACCTGGCCGAAGGCGATCGCGGGAGGCGTGCTCGCCTTTGCCGCCCTGGCCTTGATCAGCGGTTTGATTGTGGTCAGGGGTACGGCCCGTGTGACCGAGGCGTACGGTGCGGCCGGCGAGGCGTTCACCGAACGCGAGTGGATCGTGGTGACCGAGTTCGAGGCGCCGGAAGGTGAGGCCGAAGTAGGGCTGGCTGTCCGCGAGGCGCTGACCGTCGACCTGCAACAGTCTCTGTACGTCAACGTCTACGGCCGCGATCAAGTCGGTCCCGTGCTTCGCCGCATGGGCTTGCCCGACACGACTCGGCTGGACCGGCGCCTGGCGCTGGAGGTCGCGGAGCGTGAGGGTCTCGCTGCGGTGCTGGAGGGTCGGATCACGCGGCTGGGCGCCGACTACGTGTTGTCTGCCCGTGTCGTGCAGCCGGGCTCGGGAACCGAGCTGATCGCGGTCCGCTCGGCGGCCAGCGCGGACAACCTGTTGGAGGGAGTGGAGAAGCTGTCGCGCGAGGTGCGGGGAAGGCTCGGCGAGGAAAGCGCTGCGATCCGTCGCAGCCGACCGCTGCCCGAAGTGACGACGGGCTCGCTGGAGGCGCTGAAGGTCTACGCGCAGGCCGTGCAGGCCTCTGCGGACCAGCGCTATCCCCAGGCCCTCGAGTTGAGTCTTCGAGCGCTCGAGATCGATTCCACTTTCGCGATGGGCCATCGCCTTGCGAGCGTTTCGTTCTCGAATCTGGGCCGCTTCGCCGAGTCGGCGCAGGCCGCTACGCGGGCATTCGAGCTACGCGCTCGGTTGCCGGATCGGGAGCGACTTCACGTCGAGGGATTCTACTACGTGAGCATCGACGGTGAGTTCGATCCTCGGCGCGCTGCTGAGATATATGAACTGCTATTGTCACGCTATCCCGACGACTACCGAGCCGCCAACAACCTCGGTTTTGCTAATTCGGTATGGATGGGCAATCCCGAGCGGGCGGAAGAGGCTTACCTCAAAGCCGTCGAGCTGGGTCCGTACAGTGCCGTCGCATACAGCAACGCGCTGATAGAGATGCTCGGCCTGGAGCATATCGAAGCTGCTGAGAGTCTGAGCGCAGTAGCGAGGGAGCGCGGTGTACCGTTGTCTGTGACACACTCCGAGATGCCGATATCCGTAGCTCGCTGGGACTGGGAACGCGCTGACTCTCTCTGTCGTTCGGCGTCGGTCGAGTCCGGAGGTCCCGGGCAGGCACTCGAGCGGCAGACCTTTTGTGGCAGCCTGGAGGCAGCCCGTGGACGTATGAGGTCCGGCATCGGGGTGATCGAGTCAACCAGTCGCGAGTACGCGCAGTATGGTCAGGTAATCAACCACACGAGTCTCCAGGTTGGCCTGGCATCAATGGAGCTGATTCGAGGGCAGCCCGGTGCGGCGCGAGCGCGTATCGAAGCCGTGCTGGACCGTTTTCCCGCTGACTCCATAGCAGATGGCGAACGGCACATGGTTCGGGCGCACCTGACTTATGCGGCGGGGGAGCTAGGGCTGGGAGATCTGATCGATCGGATCGTGCAGGCCTATCCGCGAGAGCGTGACCCAGACCACTGGTTCGCGCGATACGGGGCCACCATGGAGGATGCGGCGATTGCCTTGGCCCAAGGTGACCCGGAAGCGGCAGTGGGGCTCCTCGATGGCCTTAAGGAGTTCGGCTATTACCCCATTGGGTGGCAGTACGATCGTCATCTGATGTTCGGTCTAGCGTTTGATGCTCTTGGACAGGCCGACTCGGCAATCGTTCACTATCGAAAAGCGTACGGCACCGGACAGATCTCCGTCTTTGGCACCTGGGTTGTCCGAGGACCGCGAACCCAGCTCGCGTCGGCGACACGCCGTCTCGCCGAGCTCGAGGAGTCGCGCGGAAACACCGAAGAAGCGGTCCGACAGTATCGTCGTTTTCTGTCGCTGTGGTCCGACCCCGATCCAGAACTGCGTGATCAGGTGGAGTCGGCGCGGCGGGCCCTCGCCCGCTTGACCGGGGCCGAGTCGATCTGATCTTCTCGAGGTCGCGGTATCCTTGCCGCGCACGTTTCGAGAATGTATCTCCAACACACCTTATTCCCCCAACGTCGGCGATGAGCCGGCGAGGCGCGCTGTTGTGACATGCACCTGACACTCGTTGTTCTGGCTGCCGGATTGTCTACCCGCTACGGTGGCCTCAAGCAACTGGAGCCCGTGGGCCCCAGCGGGGAAGCGCTGATGGACTACGGGATCTATGACGCGGTGCGCGCGGGATTCGATAAGGTCGTGCTGGTGACGCGCCGCGAGTTGGAAGTTACCCTGCGCGAGCACGTCGAAGGGGTATTCGGTGGTGCGATCGAAATTTTGGTCGCCTACCAGGAAATTGACACACTGCCCGGGGGTTTCTCGGTTCCCGCTGGGCGTCGCAAGCCGTGGGGCACGGGCCACGCGGTCTTGGCGGCTACCACCGAAGTGAGTGAGCCCTTCGTGGCACTCAACGCCGACGATTTCTACGGAGCCGACGCCTTCACAGCGCTGGGCGATCACCTTCGGAAAACCGCCGGGTCCGGCGACAACAAATTCGCCGCGGCGGGCTACTCCATCCTCGACACACTGTCGCCGCACGGCGGTGTCTCGCGAGCCGTCTGTGATGTCGATGCCAACGGTTACCTGGTGCAGGTCACCGAGGTCAAGAAGATCGCCGAGGCCGACGGCGTTCTGGCCGGTGTCACCGTCGAGGGCGAACGCTACGTGCTCAGCGGCGACGAGACGATTTCGATGAACCTCTGGGCGGCGACGCCTTCCGCGTTTCCGTTGATGCATGCACAGTTTGCCCGCTTCCTCGAGGAGCACAGTGCCGACATCGAGGCCGAGTTCCTGATGAGCACCGCCGTCAACGAGCTCATCGAGGATGGTCGTGTTCGCGTGAAGGTGATCCCCGCTAGCGGGCCGTGGTTGGGCGTCACTTACCAGGAAGACAGGCCCTACGTGATGAAGAGGCTGGGCCGACTGGTCGAGGAAGGCCTCTACCCCAGGGATCTCTCGAGATCGTTGCGGGGAAGCTAGCGGTTCAGCTTCGCTCGTACTTACCCAACACGCTGCCGTCACGACCGACCAGCCGCAGCACGGCGCCGCCTGCCGGTACGTCGAACTCCAGTCTCGCGCCCGAAGTACGATCCACTAGACCGAACCTCTTCGGAACGGCCAGTTCTGATACGAAAGCGTAGAGGACCGCGTCTTCGTGTGCCGCTGGGTAGGCGAGTAACCCGGGGTCGTTCGGCTCGATTGTGAAGTGTGAGGGCGTATTCGATTGGGCGAGGGCGTAACGGTAGAGAGCGACGGCCGGCTCGATCTGGTCGGCCAGCTCCACCGGCAACGGCGACCAGATCAATCGGCCGCGTCCCACGGGCACCGTCAGTACGCGCGTTCCGCCATCCACCACCGCCTTTTCGACGCGCTGGATCTTCAGGTCGCTGTAGCTAAGACGGCTCATCTCTCCGTTCAGCTCCAGGTCTTCCTCGTTGGCGACGGGTGCCGTGCTTGTCTGAATGCCATAGACCTCCAGTCGGGGAGTCGGTCGCCAGTGCTCGTCGAAGTCGATGGGGCCGGTAACCAAGATGCTGACGCCGTCCTCCGCGAGTTCGATCAGCTGCTGCCACGCTTCGTCGGTGAGGATCCTCGGTGAGGGGACGACGATAACCCGCGGTCTATGGTCGAGGCGATCGAGGGCGTATTCGCTCACTGCGCTCATGGTGGTTCGGCAGTGATAGCACATCGCCCGCACGCAGCGCTGGGTCGCCTCGGTGGCGAAGTTGCGTACCGAGAGCATGTGCGAGTGGGGAATCACCATCACCACGGGATCGGGCTCCCGTGGACCGAGCTTGGGTACGGCCTCTGCGACGAATTTCGCCAAGTCACGCAGAACATCGAACTCGGGCTTGGCCGTGCCATCCGATCTCAACAGTCCAATAGCCGACTCGTTGTCCAGCGGCATGTAGGGATTGGTATTCCAGATCCACTCGATCCAGCCGGCCCCGCCGACGACGGTGGCGATGGCCAACTTCCGTTCGAGCAGGTCTCGGGCCTGTTCCTCGGATCGCCAGGCGCTGCCGTCGATCTTCTCGTAGAACATGATCCCGGTTTCGGAGATCAGGTTCGGGCGGTCCGGCGTCTTGGTGACGATGCTGTCCCAAAGAAGATCGTCGTTCAGCCACCAGGTGTGGTTCGAGGTGAAGGCGACCTCGGGCCCGTAAAACGTCGGAGAGGCACGCTCGTAGGTTCCGCCCTCGTCCTGGCCCACGGTGACGAGTTGCGTCGCGCTTCCCGCCTCATGGATCGTCGCGACCATCTCCCGTGTCCAGCGCGCGAAGACGTCGTTGGCGAAGAGACGGTACTCCATCGCCTTGAGAGGTCGCAGGCCTTCGAAAATGTTGCGGTCGCCGAACTCGTCCAGCGAGGGAAGCTCCAGAGCCACGCCGGGCAGCGTCCGCCACAGCTCGCTGAGCTTCGAGTCGAGCGCCACGAGCGACTCGGATGGGAAGCGCTCTCTTAGCCACGACTGCCAGGCGCGGTTCTCGAACTCGTCGTAATTCGGCCGCGTCAGCCACAGCCGGTCCGGCGAGCAGCACGAGGGCTCGTTGATGAGATCCCAGATGACATCGTTCATGTCCGAGTAGCGGCTCACGATGCCGGAGATGAACCGCTTCTGTGCGGCGACGGCCCGGGGGTCGAGGTACGGATTCGCGCCGCCCCAGTCTTCGGGTATGAAGGCGAAGAACGTGAAGATCACCGGGATGTCGTGGCGCCGCGCGGTCAACAAGAAAGCGTCGAGTCCGCGAAGGGCCGACTCGTTCAGCTCTCCGTTTTCGGACATGTAGTTGTACCAGCCCGTCCAGATGCCGGTACGGATCATGTTGATTCCGGCGCGTCTCATCGCGGCGAAGTCGCGGTCCCAGACGTGGGGGTTGGGCTCGAGCAAGAAGCGTCGATGAACATCGGTCGCCATGTACGACGTGCCGGTGACGACGTAGGGCTGACCGTTCCGCAGAAGTGTGTACGCGTCGGTGGTGAACGGCGATCCGGCTGCCAGCAGTTCGGGGTCGTATCTCCAGAATCCGCTGGTCGCGTTCAGGCCGTCGATGGCCGGGTCATCGGATTCGAGACGCGCCTCGACCCTGTACAGCCCCGGCGGTAGCGTTGCGTCCGCTTCGGTCTCCAAAGCCGCGCTTGCCGTGACGGTGAAGCCCGACCCTTCTAGTGCGAGGATCGTTGAGGCGATTTCCCGTTCGCCGTCGTCGAACACGATGACGCGACACGAGGCCGTTCTCTGGCCGTCGTGACCGGGCGACTTCAATGTCACTTCGATCTCGGGCGATTCCGACTCGCGATAGCAGGCGTAGCAAGGAGTAAGGTGAAGTCGCTTCGCGCCGAGCGCGGCATCACTGACCAAAGCTTGGATAGCTTCGATTGAGATCGAACCGTCGAAATTGCCAAGGACCCAACGACCGCCGGCATACGGCCCCAACAGGCGGTCGATCCGCACGATTGGCGCGGCCACCGGATGCTCGCCCGGTCCGTAGATGGAGAGCAGCGGCTCGACGACAGCTTCCCGCGGGCCGTCCGAACCGTCTTCGTCTGGGTACTCCTTGTCACGGGTGAACCGGTAATACAGCTCGTATGTGACAGTGGCGGCGACCTCGCCGACCAGGTCGCTCGTAAGCGCGCGTTGTGAGGCACTTTCGTATTGGGCCAGGCGTGAGGTGTCCACGCCAAGCGCCTGGGTAATGCCGAGACGTTTGTGATAGGCCGTCTGCCGCACCTCGACGCGCCAGCCGTCTCCGGAGCGCTGAACCGGCATTGCGAACGGCACACCGCCGAGGTTCACCCAATTCCCGCCGGCCGCCAGGAACTGCAGCAACTGTCCCCACGCCTGTTTGGGGAAGGCCGAGCCGTAGGGATTGAGATAGACGTCGAAATCGTCCGGCGTGATTCGCTCGAGATCGTCCACGCGAAGCGGAGTCGACTCCATCCCGGCCAGCGCTTGATCGAGTAGGGTCGTGTCGAGCGGCTGCGCATCGATTGTGGGGAAGCCGGGCTCCCTCAATACAGCCACTCGGGGAATTCGACGCACTTGGATCGCAGAGTGTGGAACGAGAAACGCCCTGACGGAGCGCGGTACAGAACTGACGACAGCGGCGGCGCTGAGCGACTGAACGAAACTGCGGCGATCGATCATCTGTGTCCGTGCAAGGTCACAGTTCCATGCTCAACAACCTGGGTCTCTCGTCGTGCAATTTGACAACGAGCTCGCCGAATAGTGTGTTAGCCCAGGCGAACCAAGATCGGGTGAAGGTCGACGGATCGTCTTTGTGAAAAGACTCGTGCATGAACCCGGTTCCGGCGTGCGTCTTCTTGAGCATCCGCAGGCAGAAGAATATCTCTTCGCTATCGGTGCTGGTCAGCGCGCGCATGGTGATGCCCAACGGCCAGACCCTATCGAGTCCCACGTGCGGTCCCCCGATACCTTCGCCGGCTGAACCACGGAAGAAGTAAGGGTTGTCCTCGCTGAGGACGAGATTTCGAGTGGCCTGATAGATCGGATCGTCCGGCTCGGCGGCGCCGAGGTAGGGCAGCGCCAGCAGGCTGGGGATGTTGGCGTCGTCCATGAACAGCGCGTTGCCGAATCCGTCGACTTCGTAAGCGTAGACGCGCCCGTGTGTGGGGTGCTCGATTACCGCGTGCTCGCGGATCGTGTCGGCCAACTCGCGGGCGAACTCCTCGCACTCCTCGGCGAATGTCCGGTCGCCCAGTTCCTCCCAGAATATTTGGCTCAACTGCTCAAGCGCGACAACCGCGAACAGGTTCGATGGGATGAGGAACGGGTAGACGCAGGCGTCGTCCGACGGCCTGAACATCGAGTGAACCAGCCCCACCTTGCGTGTGGGGTTTCCGTATCCGCCCAGCGGCACCGTGTCATAGGAGACAGCGGTGGTGCGTTGGAAGCGGTAAGGGCCGAGACCGTCCAGACGCTGCTGCTCCCGCAGAGTCTTCACGATCGACTTCGCTGCCGAACGCCAATCGTCGTCGAGTACCGAGGCGTCACCGGTCGTCCGCCAGTAACCGTGAGCCAGTCGTACCGGGTAG
The DNA here is from genome assembly GCA_039589995.1 of Gemmatimonadota bacterium. Lineage (GTDB taxonomy): Bacteria > Gemmatimonadota > Gemmatimonadetes > Palauibacterales > KS3-K002 > JBDHGH01. Next base: position 49,825 of record JBDHGH010000020.1, read on the forward strand.
CAGAGCGAATCGATTTCGTACTTCCGTTCGTGCAACTCGGGCTTCATTTCGGTGAGGTCGCTCTCCCAACCGCCGCCGGTGGGTCCGTCGTTGAAGGCGTTGGCGTAGGGATCGATGAGGATGCAACGGGTCTGGCGATTCACCACGCCGGCCAACAGCGCTCTCAACTTGTCGTCTTCCTTTGTCAGCGGCAGATAGGGCCAGACCTGCGCGGTCGAATCGCGCAGCCACATAGCCGGGATATCTCCCGTGATGACGAAACCGTCGGGTCTCCCGTCGATCGTGGAAAACCGCACGGTGGTGTCCAGCGTGTTGGGGTAGCAGTTCTCGAACATCCAGGCTAGCTCGGGGTCGACGATATCGCGTTTGACATCTTGGATCGTCGCCTCGACGGATTCGCTGACAAATTTGCGTTGATCGGGGGGCGGTCGCTGCGAAGTGAGCTCCTGGGTTGTGCGCGGAGTCGCGCCATAACAGGGAGGGACAGCCGCAATCCCGGCGATCGCCATACTGGTGGTTCGGATCATCTCCCTGCGCGATATCATCCTGTCAGATCTCCTGGGTGGCTATCGAGATATTCTCTCATAGAATCTACAGCTCGCTCCTCGGCCGTCTTTGCTTGTCTGATTCCGTCCGCCAGCTCGATGCACAGTTCCTGTGTTGGTTTCCGCTCGTCGGGGAAGCAGTCGAATTGCGGCGCCAGGTGAGTAGCGACGTCGGCGTAGTGTTCGGACGCCGCCTGCAGCCTCTTGTCGCCGTCAGCGATAGATCGCAGGTACTCGCGCGCATAGCAACGCGCCGAGTAATAGTGGCTGGCGTAATAGGCCGCGAAATCGGGGATGTGCTTTGGAATCTTGCCACCTTTGCCGGCGCCGATGAGCAGGACCCAGCGATCGAAGACCGTGGCCCAGAGGTCGTAGCCGGCCAAGCCGTTCCGGTAATTCGGGGTCTCGGTCCATTCCTCGCCATCGGCGTGAGCGACCGCCGCGCTCAGCGACCGCAGAATGATCTCTTCTCGACTCCTGTTATTCGGCACCCCGGGGATCGCGACCGACAGAATGTCGATGCCGTTTCGGCCGAGGCGGTCGAACGAGAGGCTCGAAGGCGCCCCATCGTGCGATAACGTCTTGTAGCATCGAGCGCTTTCGTCGTAGCCCATGATCAATCCCCACTCGTCGTCGTGGATGTCCCAGACGACGGCGGGCGCGCCTCTATCGATTCCTTCCACGATCGCGGCGTGGGCCTCTTCGCGGCGCTCTTCTTCAATCGCTTCTTCGTTCCACAGCCGGCTCACGTACACACAGGCGTGCCCGGTCTGCTCGACCGCTTCAGGGAGGATCGCCGAAAAGTTGAAGATGCTCATGGCACTTGGGCACATGACGTCGTTGACGTTGATCCGGAAAGCGAACGCGCTACTTCCCATCAGCCAGACTGGATCGAGCCCGCCATCGATCTGGTTGAGAGCGGTGGCGAGGCTGGCCATGTAAGAGTGGACGACCCCGGGCTCGCCGCGCGCCAGCGCTTCCTCGTCCCGGTACCATAAGATGTTATCCAGCACGTTGGTCTTCATCTCAAGGCTCCATCATCGAGGGTGGCGCGGCCGATACGCTGGCGGCCCAGTTCACGTTCGGAGAATCACCCACGACGAACGCTAGCGTGCCGCCCGAAGCGACTTCGGCGTGTGTGATATAGCAACGTCTCAGCGGTTGGCCGTTGAGCGTAGCCGATTGGATGTACTTGTTGGCGGATGACGTTCCGGGGGCCTCTACGGTGAATCGCTTGCCATCGCCGAGCTCGATCGATGCGCTCTCGTGATGAGGCGTGCCGATCACGTAAATGCCGCCCGCGGGGTTCACGGGATAGAACCCGAGGCTGCTGAGGATATACCAGGCTGACATCTGACCGCAGTCTTCGTTGCCGGACAACCCCTCTGGGGTCGTATCGTACATCGCATCGGTGATCTGGCGGACTCGCTCCTGAGTCTTCCACGGCGCTCCGGCGTAGCAGTAGAGATACGCGATGTGATGGCTGGGTTCGTTGCCGTGGGCGTATTGTCCGATAAGGCCGCTCACGTCGGGTGGCGCGCCCTCCATCTCGGAAGAGTGCTCGAACAGCTCGTCGAGCTTGTCGATGAAGGCCTCGCGGCCGCCCATCAATTCGATCAACCCGCCCACATCGTGGGGTACGTACCAGCTGTACTGCCAGGCGTTTCCTTCGGTGTACTCGTCTTGCCGGTGCGAAGCGGCGGTGGGTGAAAAAGGCTCGACCCAGCTTCCGTCCGAGCGCCTTCCCCGCATGAATCCCGTCGAAGAATCGAATACGTTGCGATAGAACTGCGCTCGTTGAGCGAACACGTCGGCGTCGTAGTCCTCGCGAAGTAGATCGGCCATGCGGGCGATGCACCAATCGTCGTACGCGTACTCCAAGGTCTTCGATACGGACTCGTTCTCCCAGTCGGCCGGCACGTAACCGTAGGCGCGCACCGGGCGGAGCGTGAACTCTGTTTCACCGACGACCTGGCCGCCTATCGTCGCGCGCGCCGTCATCGCCGTGTCCTGTCGGACCACCGGCGTCGAAAGCAGAACGCGATTGGATCCGTAGGCGAGACGTACCCGCGTTGGGCGTTCATCTCCAAGCTGAACGTCTGCATCGGCCGGCCGACCGAAATAGGCGATGTCGAGTTTCACGATCTGTCGGTGTTCGCCCCGTTCCGCTGCGAAAGCGAAAACGTTGTCGGCTATGACACCGGGTTCCAGCGGCTGCTCGAAGGTCATGTACCAGTCGCTGCTTCCGGCGGCCTCGGCCGTGACACTCAGCCGCAGCGATTCGCCGGCCTCCAGGCCGGTGGGAAGCGTGAGGAACATGAACCCGAACAGGTCGCCGTGTTGGTCCACGTGGGTGACCCGAAACACGAGTCGTGCGCCGCCCGGCCCATCCATGGTCAAACTGCGGTCAGCTTCGCGGGGGCCTCGGAATTCGAACCACCGCTCTCCGTTGACCGACAACTCGAATCGGCGACGATTCTCGCCGGCATCCATTCCGGTCAGCCAGAGGAACGTTGCTCGTGTTCCGGCAGCCTCTTCGGGTACGGGCGCGGTCTGCCAATCGACGGACTTTGTCCCATCGTCGCTGCGAACTATCAAGGCCCGGCGGGCGGCGGGAAACGGTGAGTGATACCGGAGAGTGTCGCCGCCGAGCGGCCGCGCGTAGCCGTTGAGCGTCAGGCCCAGGTTGACCAGGTCACCCTGTCGCACCTCGCTGACGCGGCGCACGTTCGAGCGCGTTTCCTCCTGCTCGATCTCCTTCAGCGGTCGCGGTTCGGGCACCCGATAGTAGCGCAGGCCGTGGCCGTCCTGCTCGGCGCTCTTGAT
>JBDHGH010000021.1:0-30072 GCA_039589995.1 Gemmatimonadota bacterium
GGACATCGGAACAACAACGATAGCGTTCCGTCTTCGGGGGCTGCCTTTTCCCCCGAAATCATCTGCTGATCACAGTCGACGCAAAGAAACTTCATCCCTCTTCGCCCTCAAAGTGCTCGATGACTGCCGCGGCGATGGCACCGATTCCCAATCCTACCTCCGAGTCCGGGCTCTGCATGACGCCGGGCCTGCCCGCCTCGGTCTCTCTTCCAAAGCCGGGATCGAACGGAAGAGTGGCGAGCCGAGGAGTATTCTCGAACTCGCACTCCTCGGACTGAAACAGTTTTCCTTTCTCCCCGCAATGCGGGCACAGGTAGCCCGCCATGTTCTCAACGTACCCGATAACGGCGACGTCGAGTTGCCGCACCATCGTCAACGCCTTCCCCACAACGAACCGCGAGATGTCAGACGGCAGGGTGATCAGCACCACGCCACCCAGTTCCGGCAACAAGTCGCGCACCGGCGCAATCCTATCCGAACCGGGAGGGAGATCGAGGATGAGGAAGTCGAGCGAGCCCCACTCTGTATCGGAAATGAACTCGCGCAACGTGTTCGTTTCCATCGTCCCTCGCCATAGGTAACTCTCCGTCTTGGGCCCTTTCCAATCCAACGGAGTCTCGACACTTGCCAGCAGCAGGTCCATCGACATGAGCTTCACGTCCCCAACGCCCACCGCCGGTTCTACCGAGTCTTCCGACATGCGCAGCGGTGTGCTCTCCGCGCCCAACAGCCGAGCCATGGACGGGCCGTTGAGGTCGGCATCGACCACGCCCACCGAGTACCCGCTTCGGGCCAAACACACCGCCAAGTTCGCGGTGATGACGCTTTTCCCGACGCCTCCCTTTCCGCTCGCGATCGCGACCACATAGCTGACGTGCGCGAGTCGCCGCCGCAGCCGTTCATCTTTCGAAGCTAGCTGACTGGCTATGTCAGAGGCCGTCGAATCCGGAAGCTCGCTATAACCGCGGACCCTTTTCACAAGACTCACAGATCCCAGGCCGCCCGTGCCAGCAACCAGGCCGTCACGGCCGAGACGAAAAAAGCAGCGAGAAAGAAGCCCGTGTTACTTTGGGAGAACAGGTACACGGCACGTATGAAAACCACGATCGCCAACGCCATGGTGAACCAGCGAACCTGACGCCAGATGAAATACGGGAATGCGAGAGTGATCAGCAGACCAAGCGGGAGAAAAATCCAGGCGACTGCGCGGGGGTACCCGTGAAGGTTCCAGCCGCTCCGCACGCCGAGCGCGACTATGCGCGCCAGATAGAGTACCCCGTAGCCGAAATAGCACACGGCCGCCTGACGGTACTTTCTCGCAAGCGCATTAAGCTCGACCGAGCCGGCTGGAGGATTGGGGCTGGAACTCATCGCCTACGGAGCGTACTTCCCTTTCCTCCCCCCTGTCAACTCCCCTCGTACTCGTAATCGTACTCCCGCTCTAACTCCGACTCGAAGTCATGAGAGGACCAAGATTAAGGTCGCGATTACGAATAGGCGAAGAACTAACGCTCCCCCTGGAGCATCTTGCGGACGAAGGGAGGAACGTTGCCGATACGACCGCCGATGACTTCCTCCCTTACCTCGGCCATGACCTCAGCCGTTACACGGTCGTACCCACGCTCGCGGGCGAAAGACTCGACCCTCTTGCTCAACATGCCACGCGCGAACGACGGAACGTTCTTCAGCCGCTCTTCCGCCTCCGCCGTCCAAAGCATCTGGCCTTCGGACTCGAGCCCGTAGGTCGTCTTGTCTTCGAAGCTGATCGTCTCGAAGTCGTACTGACCCGGCTGGTAGACGCACCAGGAGTCTTCCGCCATGTAGTCGCCGGTCGCCCCGAACGCGCGGGCCCGGCAACCGCCGCACACGCGACTGAACTCACAAGGGCCGCAGCGGCCGCCTAAACTGTCCCGCTCTCGTATCCTCGCAAACACTTCCGAACGCTCCCAGATGTCCTCGAGACTCGCCTCCCGAAGGTTGCCGCCATACACCGGGAGGTACGGACACGGCGTTACGTCGCCGTTAGGACGAATGCCTAGGTAGTGCGTTCCCGCAGGGCACCCACCCGCACCTTCGGAGAAACTCTTCAGGAACGGCGAATCGGGATCGCTCTCGTAGAGAACGCGTTGATAGTGAGGCGCACACTTGGCGTTGACCAGCATCTCCCCGGCCAGGTTGGCCTGCAACTCCTTCAGCTTGCCTAGAGTCAGCTCGTACTGCTCGGGAGTAATGTTGCTGGTGAACAGACCGCGACCCGTCGGCACGAGGAAGTAGAGGTTGAAGACGCGAGCCCCGAGCTCTTGAGCCAACTGGGCGATCTCCACGATCTCGCCGACATTATGCTCGCCGATCGTCGTCTGGATGATGAATGGGAGCCCGGCATTCCGCAGCACGCGTGAACCGTTGATGGTGTTGTCCCATGCGCCTTGAACGCCGCGAAACAGGTCGTGGGTCGCGGCATCGAGCGAGTCCAGCGATAGCGATACTCCTTTTATTCCCGCCTCGACGATCCGGCCGCACAAGTCCTCGGTGACGAATACGCCGTTGGTGCCCACCACCACCCAGAGACCCTGCGAGTCCGCGTACGACGCGATCTCGAAGACATCCTTTCTCAGCAACGGCTCGCCACCGGTCAGAATCAGCAGCGCCTCCGGGTTGATCGCGCAGATCTGATCCACGACACCGAAGCACTCCTCAGTCGAAAGCTCATCCTGAGCTTCCGCCTTCGACACGCGGCCGGCGCTGATATAGCAGTGTTCACAGCGCAGGTTGCACTTCTTTGTCAGGTTCCATGAGATGACGTGACTGCGGAACATCGTCTCTCGTCTCAACCGTCGCCGGTAATGGCCAGGGCCTTCAGCAGCGCTCGGGCTTTGCCGAGGGTCTCCTCGTACTCGCGCTCTGGAACCGAGTCGGCCACGATCCCAGCGCCCGCCTGCACGTGAGCCTTGCCCGATTGGACGACTATCGTCCGAATCGCGATGGCGGTGTCCAGGTTCTTTCTATCGTACGACAGATAGCCCACAGCACCCGCATAGGGCCCCCGCTGGACCGGCTCCAACTCGTCGATGATCTCCATCGCACGGATCTTCGGTGCGCCGCTCACGGTTCCAGCGGGAAAGGATCCGCGAAGCGCGTCGAGAGGCGTCAGTTCATCCCGAAGTTCGCCTTCCACCTGACTGACGAGATGCATCACGTGGCTGTACCGCTCCACCGTCATGAACTCGGGCACGCTCACCGACCCGTAGCTGGCGACTCGACCTACGTCGTTACGACCCAGATCAACGAGCATGAGGTGCTCGGCCCGTTCTTTCTCGTCGGCCCTCAGTTCTTTTTCCAGGCGAAGATCTTGCGCGTCCGTGAGTCCCCGCGGCCGCGTTCCGGCGATGGGACGCAACGTCACCTGCTTCCCTTCTACGCGCACCAACACCTCCGGAGACGAGCCGATGAGCTGGAGGCCGTCGAGGTCGAGAAAGAACAGGTACGGCGACGGATTGAGCATGCGCAACGCTCGGTAAACGCGGAACGGGTCCGCCTTGAGGTCTGTCGTCAGCCGCTGGGAAAGTACGACCTGAAACGCGTCGCCGGCGACGATATATTCACGGATCCGCTCCACATCCCGCTCGAACTCGGCGCGTTCGTACGACGAAACCCAGTCGGGCGATGATGCTTCGGACGAAAAACTCAAAGGCTCGACGGAGGCCTGCGAACGTAGCCGTGCGATCGTCTCGTCGATTCGGCTAACAGCGTCCTCGTACGCTTTCTCGGGCGATCCTCCAACCCGCGCAACGGCGATGACGAGAGCACGATCGAACAGCTTGTCCACCGCGATGACAATGTCGCTGAAGAGCATTAGGGCGTCTGGAAGGTCCAGCCCCGGCCGCTGAGGATCGGGAAGACGCTCGAAGAACCGGACCATATCATAGCCGAAGTAGCCAACGGCCCCGCCCCAGAAACGGGGCAACCCTCGAACCGTGGCAGTCTTTTCGCCGGGCATGGCCTCGACGAAGGCACCCAACGGATCGTCGGTTCTGCCCGCGGGCACCCAACCGGCTCCCGGAGACCAGCGCTCCTGTTCCCGACCCTGCAAACGCCACGCAGCGACGGCACCCGTTCCCAGGAACGAGTATCGGGCCCACTTCTCACCGCCGACCACCGACTCGAGCAGGAAGCCGAACGGCGGACGAGCCAGCTTCTGGTAGGCCGTGACCGCCGTCTCGTTGTCGAAAGGGATTTCCCGATACACCGGTATCAGATCCGCCTTTACGGCCAGTTCCGCGAACTCGGCCCGCGAGGGGATGGGTGCTTGGGTACGTATCGCTACTGGAGACATGACGAGTAGGCTACTGCCTGCTTTCACGCGAGTCAAAGCGCTCGCCTTCGTCGGCTTTCCCTGTCCCTTACGGGAGGGTAGCTTGTGCGGCCGATGGATGAACACAAAATCACTGTAGTCGCTGTAGATACCGGCGGCACGTTTACCGACTTTGTCGTGCTACGTGACGGTGCTACTCACGTCCACAAGCGCGCCTCGACCCCCGCCAATCCAGCGCAGGCGGTGCTCGATGGCCTCGCAGACCTGTTGGAGCCGGAGGAGAAGTTCGTTCTCGCCCACGGCTCCACCGTGGCGACCAACGCGTTGCTCGAGCGGCGTGGCGCTCGCACCTACTGGATCACCAACAGCGGGTTCGAGGACCTCGTCGAGATTGGCCGCCAGGCTCGCCCCCAACTCTATGCGCTGGTGGCGGAACGCCCGCCGCCACTGGTGGCTCCCGAGGACCGTATTGGTATCAGCGGGCGCACCTTGAAAGACGGGTCTCACGAGACTCCTCTGGAGGATGGTGAACTTAGATCTCTGGCCGGGCGATTAGCAGGCGCCGAGTCCGTGGCCATCGGTCTCCTTCACAGCTACTCCAACTGCGAGCACGAGGACTCCGTGGCCGAGACCCTGGCCGGGCTCGGCGTTCCCGTCACGATCTCCGGTCGCTTGCTACCCGAGTACCGCGAGTACGAGCGCTTCTCGACAGCTCTGGTGAACGCGTATGTCGCACCCCTCGTCCGGCGGTACCTCGATACCCTGGAAAGCGAGAGCGGCGCCACACGCACGCGTATCATGGCATCCGGTGGCGGTACGTTCTCTATCAAGCGAGCAGCGGCAGAGCCCGTACACACGATCCTCTCGGGTCCCGCCGGCGGTGTCGTGGCCGCTCTCGAGGCGGCAAAACCAGCCGGGTTCAGTCAGGTACTCTCTTTCGACATGGGCGGCACCTCAACCGATGTCTCGCTCTGTCCCGGTCGCCCCATCAACACGAAAGAGTACGAGATCTCGGGATCAGCCGTAGCAATCCCGGTCATCGATATTCACACAGTCGGCGCAGGCGGTGGCTCGATCGCTGCCCCCGATCCCGGCGGCGCGCTGAGAGTCGGCCCCGAGAGTGCCGGAGCCGTTCCCGGCCCGATATGCTACGGGCGGGGTGGGACCGAAGTTACGGTCACGGATGCACATGTCTGGCTCGGTCGCATCCCACCCAGCGAGTTTCTCGGCGGCCAGCAGGCGCTCGACAGGCCGGCGATTGAAGGCCCTCTCTCGAGCCTGGCCTCCGAGATCGGTGTGTCGCTGGAGGGGGCGGCGGAAGGCGTTCTCGAGGTGGCCAACGCTAGAATGGTCGGCGCTCTTCGATTAATCAGCGTAGAGCGTGGTTACGACCCCGCCGACCTTGTCCTCGTCGCCTTTGGCGGCGCCGCTCCTCTTCATGCCGCCGACTTGGCCGCCCGATTGGGCGTTCCGCAAGTCCTCGTGCCGATCGATCCGGGAACGCTCTCCGCCCGCGGCATTCTCGTCGCCGACGTCAGAAAGGACACATCGCGCAGCGTACTGCGTAGCGGGGCTGACGCGGAACTCGCTGCGCTACAAGCGGACTTTACGGAGCTCGAGGCAAGGGCACGGTCCGAGCTCTCGACGGAAGGCTACTCCGGGGCCGACGTCGCTGTCGACCTGGCGATCGACGCTCGCTACGAGGGTCAGAGCTACGAGTTGGAAGTGCCGGCTACGTCGAATTGGATCGAGCTTTTCCACGTGGCCCACGAGCAACGTTTCGGTTTCAAACGCGAAGACGCCGTCGTCGAGGCCGTAACGCTTCGAGCCACTGCACGGTCAAGCGTGACACGGCCTGGGCTCTCCGAGCTGGAGCCCGCCACTGCGGCAGCGACGGCGGACGGTGCAACTGGCGTTTATATCGACGATGTATGGCGGGATATTGCACTCCACCGGCGGGCATCGCTCAGGGCCGGTCACAAGATCGACGGCCCGGCGGTGATCTCCGAATACAGCGCTACAACCTGGGTGCCACCGGCCTGGAGCGTCGAGGTCTGCAAGACAGGCGATCTCCTGTTGAAGCCGATCCGCGAGTGAGAGAAGCGTGGCTCGGCCGAAACTCTCCACTCTGGTACTGGCAGCCGTGGGGCTGCTGTTCGTCGTATTGGTCGCCACCATGGTCACCAGCAGCCTGATCCGACCGGCGGTGGAGACTTTTGTCCCGACCACGCCACGGCCCGGAGAGGTAGACGACGAATTCGTCGGTCCCCAAGACTACACCGTCGATGCAACCGAGCACGACAGCTGGGTCTACTTCGATTTCTCTCGCGGATCCGTTGTCGCGATTGGATCCCGACGCTCCCTCGATTGGGATATCGCCTTCCAACGACACCGGATGATCACCAACGGCGGAGCGACGAACTCACTCGGCATGGCCGGCGTCGTCGATATCGGGTCAATGCCCTACGGCACCGTGTTGGAAGCTCCGGCCAACGGTTACGTATCCGACGAGCAATCGGGTGACGACACTCGCAACCCCGTCCTGGAGAACTGGTACGACTACAGCTGGACGTCTCACCTGCTCAGCCCCACCAACAGTTCCTATGCAGTCCGAACCGCGGATGGTAAGTACGCAGTCGTGAAGTTCCTCGGTTACTACTGTCCCGGCGCGCAGCCGGGTTGCATCACGTTCCGGTACCGTTACGCAGGCAACGGAAGTCGGGATTTTTCGGTACCGAAAACCTCCCGCTAACAAGCCTCAGACAGGACCGCGACGCTGCGGGTCACCGGTTGCGCATCATGCCAGAATTCGTATTGTTGCCGCCAACCGAGACAGGTGCTTCAGACCAAGAGGAAGACGTGATCCTGCTGGGCGATAATCCGGGAGAGCGAGGGCTGCGCTTTCTCAACCCGGTTAATATTCTAGTCCTAGTCCTGAGCCTGACGATCGTCGCATGCGGAGGTGACCACCCCCAAAGCACGATCGACCCGGCTACGAGCGACTTCGGGCCCGCAATCCAGAACCTCTATCTCACGGTATTCTGGTGGGCAATGCTCATCCTGGCCGTGGTGTGGATGGTTTTGGCCTACGTCCTCATCCGCTTCCGCGCCCGTCCCGGCGACCCGGAACCGAAAAAGACTCACGGACACCTCGGGCTCGAGATCGGCTGGACGATCGGCGCCGCGATCATCGTGGTGGTTATTACGATCCCCACCATTAGGACGGTATTCCGAATACAGGCACCGGCCGGACCCGACGCTCTGATCGTGGAGGTGGTCGGCCACCAATGGTGGTGGGAATTCCGCTATCCGGCGGAAGGAGTGGTGACGGCGAACGAGCTGCATCTGCCCGTCGGCCGCACAGTCGACCTACAGATGACGTCGGCTGACGTGATCCACTCGTTTTGGATCCCGCGCTTCGGCGGAAAACGCGACCTGAACCCCTGGGTTCGCGAACCCAACGATCGTGGTCCCAAGATCAACCGCCTCACATTCACGGTGGCCGAAGCGGGGGTTTACCTCGGGCAATGCGCTGAGTTCTGCGGCCTGGCCCACGGCCTCATGGGCTTGCGGGCGATCGCAGAGCCCGAGGCTGATTTCCAAGCCTGGGTGCAGAGCATGAACAGTCCGACAGTTCCCGACTCCGGCTCCCTGGCGGACCGGGGGCGCGAAATGTTCATGACGAGCACGTGCATCGCCTGCCACGCCGTAGCAGGTACGAACGCCCGTGGCGTTCTCGGCCCGAACCTGACACGAATGGGAGCCCGGATGACGATCGGGGCCGGTCTATTGGAGAACACGCCCGAAAACGTAGCGGCTTGGATCCGAAACCCGGCCGAATTCAAACCGGGGGTCAAGATGCCCGGGATCGCAGAGGGCGGCGGCGGCCTCCCGCCGACGGGTCTGTCCGAAGAGCAGATCGAGGCCATCGCCGCCTATCTCTCTAGCTTGAGATGAGCGCGCCTCGTAAAGGACTCTAAGGAAGCGGTTGAATGACCGACTCAACAGCAAGCAGCAAAGCGGAGAGCGCAGGCGTGCGAAGCGCCGCCGTAGAGCTCTATACCGATCCTCGCGGTTTCGGCGCTACGATTTGGAGCTGGATCACAACCGTAGATCACAAGCGTATCGGCATCATGTACGGTGCCGCGGCCCTCTTCTTCCTGCTCATCGGTGGCGTGGAAGCGCTCGTGATGCGCATTCAGCTGGCAGTGCCGCAAAACGACTTTGTCGACGCCGAGACGTTCAATCAGATGTTCACGATGCACGGCACCACGATGATTTTCCTCGTGGCCATGCCCATGGCCGTGGCGTTCTTCAACTACATCGTGCCGCTGCAGATCGGAGCCCGGGATGTGGCCTTCCCACGGCTCAACGCGCTTTCCTTTTGGGTGTTCATGTTCGGCGGTCTCTACTTGAACTCCAGCTTCCTGTTTAACGCGGCGCCAAACGCAAGCTGGGTTGGATACGCGAACCTGACATCGACGCAGTTTTCGCCTGGTCCTAACGTGGACTTCTGGGTGATCGGTCTATCGATCGTGGGCGTAAGCTCGCTGATCGGAGCTATCAACTTCATCACAACGATCATCAACCTGCGGGCGCCCAGCCTAACGCTGATGCGGCTGCCGCTGTTCACGTGGATGACATTCGTAACCAGTTGGATCCTGGTCACAGCGATCCCGGTGATCGCGGTGGCCTTGATTTTTCTGGCCGCGGACCGGTTCTTCGCGACGAACTTCTTCGTCCCCACAGCGGGCGGTGACCCCGTACTCTGGCAGCACCTGTTCTGGATCTTCGGGCACCCCGAAGTCTACATCCTGGTGCTTCCGTCATTCGGGATAATGTCAGAGGTCGTCGCCACGTTCTCGCGAAAGCCGCTGTTTGGCTACCCGATCGTAGTGTACGCGGGGATCCTGATCGGGTTCATCGGTTGGGGCGTTTGGAGTCACCACATGTTCACCACGGGACTCGGCCCCATCGCCGACTCGTTCTTCGTGGCGAGCACGATGATCATCGCGATTCCAACAGGCGTGAAGATATTCAACTGGCTAGCAACAATGTGGGGAGGCTCGATCAGCTTCACCTCCGCCATGCTCTTTGGAATCGGCTTACTGGCCATCTTCACTATCGGCGGCCTTTCCGGAATCATGCACGCCTCGGCGCCGGTAGACCTTCAGCAACACGACTCCTATTTCGTGGTTGCGCACTTTCACTACACCATCGTCGGCGGGGCAATGACCGGGTTGTTCGCCGGGTTCTACCTCTGGTTCCCGAAGGTCACTGGAAGATTGATGAGCGAAACGCTGGGCAAGCTGCACTTCTGGACCTTCATCATCGGCTTCAACCTTACGTTCTTCCCGATGCACTTCGCCGGATTGTTCGGGATGCCGCGGCGCGTGTTCACCTATCCGGCCGAACTGAACGTAGCGGGCTACAACATGGCTTCGACGATCGGCGCGTTCATCTTCGGCCTCAGTAGCCTCATCTTCTTGTGGAACCTGTGGCGCAGCGCGTTCAGGGGGGCTCCCGCCGGCACGAACCCATGGAATGCCGGCACATTGGAGTGGGCCACATCGTCACCGCCACCGCACTACAACTTCGCGGAAATCCCCGAAGTGAAGAGCCGTGATCCGTTGTGGTCATCGAAATTCCGCGTCGAGACGAAACCATTGTCCCACGACGAAGAACCGATCATGCCGTCTCCCTCGTTCTGGCCGATTCTCACGGCGTTCGGCATCAGCCTCACATGGATACTGGTGATGACGAGAATCTGGTGGGTTCCGCTCATCGGACTGGCGGTGACAGCGATATGCGTCTACAGCTGGGCCTTCCAGCCCGAGTTCCGGCAAGCGAGACAGGAACAAGGATAGGTATGGAGATCGCACACCACCCACCGACCGCGACCGGTCTCAACAATAGAAAGCTGGGCTTCTGGATCTTCATAGGGTCCGAAACCCTGTTCTTCGGGAGCCTGATCTCGACCTATATGGTCTACAAGAGCGCTTCCGTAGCGGGCCCATACCCGCACGAGGTGCTCAACATCCCGATCACCAGCATCAGCACGTTCGTTCTCCTGACCAGTTCGTTGGCCATGGTACTGGCCCTGCACGCGGTTCAGCAGGGAAATCGCAACGGGACGTTGATCTGGCTCATGGCCACCGCCGTCTGCGGGCTGATCTTTTTGGGGTTCCAGGTCTACGAGTTCACCCACTTCGTGCACGAAGGCCTGACCATCAAGTCGAACGTCTTCGGATCCTCGTTCTTCGTCCTCACCGGATTCCATGGCGTGCACGTCTCGGTGGGAGTGCTCTGGTTGCTCTCGCTTTGGATTCTGACTCTGCTTGGCAAGATCGGGAAGGAGAACGCGCTAAACGTGGAGATCGCCGGGCTCTACTGGCACTTCGTCGATGTCGTCTGGATCGTGATCTTCACGTTGATATACTTGATACCGTGATGGAGGCAGCATGAGTGAAACTGCAGGTCAAGTAGCCGACGGCGGAGCGCCCTCGAGTCACACCGCGGAAGCGGGGGGTCACGATCATCCGTCCTGGAAGCTTTACGTGATGATCGGGGCCATCCTGACCATCGTCACAGCCGCCGAAGTTGCGGTGTTCTATATTCCGGCGCTTAGACCTGTGCTCGTGCCAATCCTTCTGGTCCTCTCGACCGGAAAGTTCGCCCTCGTCGTGATGTTCTACATGCACCTGAGGTTCGACAACCCAATCTTCAGCGGCGTTTTTGTCTTCCCGTTGATCCTCGCCGTCTTCGTCGTAGTCGCGTTGATCATCCTGTTCAACGTTCTACCCCACGGGATGGGGTATTTCACCAGCTCTTAGGACGACGTTTCGCCCTCCGCGTGCTCGGTCTGATACCATCTGAAGAACAAGACGGTGATGCCGATCCAGAAGATCACGCCGCCGCCGATTTTCATCATCAACCCCGCCAGCCGTTGATCATCCCTCGTCGAAAGCCCGTGAATAGGCGGTGCCAGCTCGTAGGTCGCGTACAGAGGCAATTCGCTGAACGTCAACAGCGCAAAGGCGGGCGTGTTGAGGATGGTCGCGAGGATAAGGTATCCGATCTTGTACATGTAGGTGAAGCCCGGTCGCCGTGGAATCGGCGCCACCACCGGCCACCACAGAACCAGTCCGCCTCCCAACCAAGCCATATCCAACACGAACGAGCCCAGCTGCGAGTTCATAAGATTGTCGACTACCGAAGGCCAATGGGTCGATATCAGAACGAGGTTGAAGACCGCAAGCGCGATGAGCGGGTGGGTCAGAACACGTAACAGCCGAAGTATCGCCGGACGTCGCTCCAGCAACTCGAACGTCGAAGAGGGTATTCCGCTGAGAAGGAACGGCGGCGCCACCAACGAGATGAGCAGGAATTGCACCATGTGGGCGCTGGCGAGGTAGCCGGCGCCCAGCGCACCAACCGGCCAGTCGAGCGCTACCCACAGAAAGAGAAGACCTAGGAGAAAGCCTGCGGTTCTAAACCGTTCTTCACCGGAGGCTCCAGAATTCCGTGCACCACTACGGCGTAACCGAATCCAGTACAGCGCGGCAACGGCGACGATAAAGATCCAAACGCCGGGATACGCCTGCCACACCCACTCCCATGCGGCTGTCTGGGCCGAGCACCACCACTGCATGTCACGTCTTTCCCTTGGGGCTCACGCACGGGAACGCCACGGCCCGATAATAGCCCTAGGAATCGGCGGAAGGAAACTCCGCATCTTCGGACGAAAGGGTCGTCTGGGTAAGGGCCGCTCTTAACTTCGGATGCGCGTACAACAAGTAGAACGCCATGGCCAGTGTAGCCACGAGATTCGCGAGGCCAATTACGATCCACCCGAGAGCGCCAAGCAGCCATTCGCCGACTACCGCGAGGAGTCCCAAGAAGAACGCCTCAGACGTGACGAAGATCAAAAGTCCGGCGAGCAACAACGGCGGAAACTTCTCCGCTTGCACGACGATGGTAGAGGCCGCCAGGCCAACGACGATGAACGCGGCGAAGTGGACAATCGTGTAACCGCCCACCGTGAGAAGCGACACCTGCACTTCCGATATATGGGCCACGCCCAAGAACAGCGCTGAGCCAAGTGCCCCGGGTGTATAGAAGAACTGTCCCCTGATGGTATCAAAGATCAGGAACCAGAAAGCAACGGAGAGAGCTCCGATGACACCGACGATGACTCCCTCTTGCACGATACGGTGCTGTGTCAGGGCGGTGAGCCAACTGGGCGCCGATGCCTCCGCACCAAGTTGCAGGTAACCCATGACGGCAAGCCCCGCGAGCAGATTCCCAAAGAGAACCTGAGGCCACCCGAGCTCTTGGACGACGTCCACCCCCGTCACCGCTACGCTCAGGTAGAAGACGAGATCGAAGAGCACAAAGCCCAGAACCAGGCCGAGCAGAATCGGCGAGAATGCCCCGACCTTGCTCATCAGCCACGCGACCGCCATGCCGACGACGCAGAAGGCCGTATAGTGAAACAACGTATACACAGCGATCAACGCCCCAGACGGGTCGTCGACATCGGCGCCGGAAAGGACATTCGCGAGAAATCCTGGTGTGTAGAACGGCCTCGCTTGTACTGTGTCGATCGCGAGGAACCACACGGCCAAGACCGTCGCTCCCACCGCGCCAGCTAAAAGTCCTCGAACAAGGGTCGTCTTGGGTGCCATCAAGTGTCCCTCCTCAGGCCTTACGTCGCTGACTCCTGCTCCTCATCTAGCGATTTCATTAGACCGCGGTGCTGAAACCACAAGTAGCTGCCAAGCGCAAACACCCAGATAACGTTCGCAGCCAACACAGACCACCACGAGATCACCTGCAGGATCTCGGCGCCAACAATCCCGACAACCACGAGACTATAGACGAAGGCTGCCAAGAAGACAAAGAAGACGAAGTACCAGATGAAGTGATGCCGCTCTGTCTCGAACAGAAGCCAGGCGGCAATCGTCCCCGCCACGAGCGACAGCAACAAGTGAACGCCGTTGAACGCCAACACGGGCCCCGGCTCGATTGCCAACTGGGCAGTATCCCCAAGACCATAAAAGAGCGACGAGCCGAGCGCGGCCGCGGTGAAGAATGGCGATTGCCCCGCTATCACATTCAACAGCAGGAAGAAGAGCGCGACCGCGGCGTAGCCCACGACGCCGGCGACAAGCCCCTGCACGAGGACCTCTTCTTTCTCGGGTTTCATGATCCCACCGCTCCCAATTTTCGTTGTGATCGATGACCCTTCAGGGCAACCCGAGCCCGCGACGCCCAAGGCATCGCAAACCCCCAAATAGGACGGAGAGGCCGGACCGCGCAACCCGCGCGGCGAAATGAGGCCATTCCAAAAGGCCGTCGCCCTCCCGCGAAAGCCCAAAACCGCATACGGGCAGCGGTCTGGCGCCGTGGCCCGTCAAACGTATGTTACTGCCGCGCTCAGATAGAAGCAGATGCCCATTGCCGCATATATTGAGGACCATGGAATCACGTAATAGAGAGAAACGCGAGAGCCGGCCCGGACCAGGAGGGGACGCTCCGACCGCGCCCGGCTATCGACCCCCATACAAGTGGGCCGGGATCGTCGGGTTCGGCATATTTGTCTTATACGCGATCACGTTGGCGCGTACTACGGCGTTCTGGGACACCAGTGAGTACATCGCCACGGCTCACATCCTTGGAATACCGCATCCGCCTGGCAACCCTGTCTTCGTGCTCATCGCGCGGGCTTGGGAGCTATTGCTGGCACCGTTCCCGTTCTCCACAGCCCTGAAGATCAACCTGTTTTCGGCCGCCAACAGCGCCGTGGCAGCCGGTTTTTGGTACCTGGTCGTTCATCGCATCCTGGCGTTCCTCTCAGGGGACGAGATGTTTCAGCGGGTCGGGGCTGCAGTCACGGTCTTGGTGTCCGCTACTGCGTTCACCGTGTGGAACCAGTCGGTCGTCAACGAGAAGGTCTACACGGTGAGCATGATGACGATCGCGTTGCTCACCTTCTTGATCTTCCGCTGGCGCGACAACCTGGGGCGCGGCAAGGACGACAATCTCCTCATCCTGATCGTGTTCCTGCTTGGGCTATCGCTCGGAAACCACTTGATGGCGTTCCTCGTCGCGCCCGCCATGCTGTTCTACGTCATCTGGGCTCACCCCAGGACTTTGGCCCGCTGGCAGTTATACGCATTCGCTTCTCTCGCGTGGTTCCTTGGGCTTTCCGCCCAGCTGTACTTGCCGATTAGGGCCGACAGTCGCCCGGTAATCAGCGAAGCCGATCCACGCTGCGAATCTCTGGTCGATGCCACCGTCGACATCGTCCGCCTCCACCCGCCGGTGTCCTGGCTGGGACCGGAGAAGCAGAACGATCGCTGCCAGGCCCTGGCCGAGTCGCTGCGGCGCGAGCAGTATCGCAAGCCGCCGCTCGACGTGAACCCGATCTACTACCCACGTGAGGTACCGCGCGATCTGCAATTGGTCAGGTGGCAGTTCATCAACTACGCCCAGTACTTCGACTGGCAATGGGCCAGGAGCCTCGACGGCGCCAACACGTTCTTCGCGTGGATAC
Source organism: Gemmatimonadota bacterium (assembly GCA_039589995.1). GTDB lineage: Bacteria > Gemmatimonadota > Gemmatimonadetes > Palauibacterales > KS3-K002 > JBDHGH01. The sequence goes on from JBDHGH010000021.1 coordinate 14,871, forward strand.
GAGCCCCGTTCACTTTGCTGTTCGTTCTATTGGGGATCTACGGCGCCTGGCGTCATTTTCAGGCCGATCGCATTTCCTGGGTCTACTTCGTTGCCCTCTTCGCCACCGTATGGTTTGGGTTGGTCTTCTACCTGAACTTCAAGTACGGCTATTCGGTGGGGGCAACCGTGGACCCGGGGACTGGACAGCCGGTTCCCGTCCCCCGCGATTGGCGCGAGGTCCGCGAGCGAGACTACTTCTTCGTGGTCTCATTCGCCCAATGGGGCTTGTGGGCCGGAATCGGACTGGCTGCGCTTTGGCAGCGACTGGCAGAAAAGGTGGCAGGAGCAACCGCGGTTCCATCGCTGGATCACTTCCGGCGGGCGAGCCCCATCCTTGTCCTGGCCCTCCTACCGTTGTTGTTGAACTGGAAGTATGCGAGTCGAGCAGGAGACTACGCGGCACGCGATTGGGCGTACAACGCTCTCATGTCGGTGGACCCCTACGGCATAATCTTCACGAACGGCGACAACGATACCTTCCCGCTCTGGTACCTACAGGAGGTGGAAGGGCTGCGTCGCGACGTCACGGTCATCGTCTACTCGTATCTGGCGACGCCGTGGTACGCCGAGCAGCTGAGAGACCTTACCAAGCCTTGTGACGGCGCGGATCCGCTGGCTGATCCAACCGTCATCACCTGTCAGCGACCGTTCGAGGCCGACAAAGCACTGAGCATTTACAAAGACCGTGATTGGCCGTTGCCGAAAAAGTCCATCCTCGAGATGGACGACGCCGCCATCGAAGCGATCCCCGACTGCTACCCGTTGGATAACCTCGGACAATGCCAGCTGTTTGGTGACACCGTCGCCGTACCCATCGGCACCAGCGTAGAAGGTCTGATAGCCAAAGGCGACTATCTGTTGCGCAACGACATCATCGTCCTGCGCATTCTCCAGACGTCCGCGGGCGACCGGCCGATCTACTTCGCCTCGACGACTGGCACCTACGAGAAGTTTGCCATCCAACCGTGGATGGTCCGCGAGGGGGTGGCCTACAAGTTATCGCCCAACGATATCGAGCCGTCTGCCCAGATTATGCCGTTACCCGCGCAGGCGCGCGTGAATGCTGGGCGCATCATCCCGTTTTGGGTGGACATGTCGAAGACGACCGACCTGCTCAAGGAACACTACATCTATCGGGACATGTCCGAGTGGGATTTCTGGCCGGACCTGTCTACAAACGGGATACCCCTGCAGTACTACCAGGCGTACGCGGCGTTGGCTAACGCCTATCTCGTGATGGGCCAGGTGGAGTCGTCCAACGAGGCGATGCTGGAAGCGAGGAAGTTCGTCGAAGTGGCGTTGGGCCCCATCGATTTTCCGGCACCGATACCGGTGCCCGCCGCGGACAACCCCGCTCAGCCGACACAACCCCCGACCGATACGGGTGACCAACTTCCGGATAGTGAAGTAACTGGAGGCTAAGCCCGTCGGGCCGAGGCTACTCGCTGACCAGCACCGCGAGATCCTCGGCCTGCACGTCGTCAGGACCGGCTGCGGGGCTTTCGTCACGGACTACGCTCATCCCCGTACTTTCGTCGTACGTAACCCGCGTTACCTGGTCCATTCCCTCTCGGACCGTCTCGATGTGGGTGATGAGGACGACCTGCTCGAAGTGGTCCTGAAGTCGCTGCAGTAGCTGAACCACGTTCTCGCGTCTCTGCTCGTCCAATCCGCCGAAGACTTCATCGAAGATCAATAGCGAGAGCGTCTGGCCTGCCCGATCCGCGATCATCTGGCTAACGGCGAGACGCAGAACCAGGTTGGTCAGGTCCTCTTCTCCTCCCGAGATCACTGGCTTCTCCTCGCCAGCATCGAGCACTACAATATCAAAATCACGGTTGATCTCGATCTGGTTGTAACGCCCATCCGTGAGCTCGGCCAAGAATACGCTGGAGATCTCCGATAGCTCGGGCCGCACCCGATCGTTCAGTTCGTGAAGTAACTCGCCCAGCGCCTCGTCCAGTTCGTTGTGAAGCCGATGCTCACCCTGTCGCTCGGCGATGCTCTGAACGACCTGCCGATGCTCCCTCTCCTCGTGCCGCGCCGTGTCCGCGGCCTGTCGTGCGGTTTCGACTTCGCCACGTACGCGTTCCAGTTCGAGCCTTGCCCCCTCTAGAGCGGCTCGCGCCTCTTCGTACTCGGTGGCGGCAGATCGATAGCGTACCTCAGAGAAACCCAGCTCTTTGCGACCGCTCTCGAGGGCAGTCGCCTGCGCGCGGATCTGCCGCTCCTCTTCCTCGGCCTTCGCTTTCGCGCTCCGCACCGCTGGCTGCCGCTCCAAGCGCGTTTCAGCTTGAGTGATCTGCTTCTCAACGTCGCGAAGACGATCCAACTCGTCGCGAACCGCGGCGTGTTTGTCGGAGTCATAGCCCTCGGGAAGAGCCGCCAGGTCGCCCGCCATCCCGCGCGCTTCCTCTTCCTCTACTGCCAGTTCCGCCCTTAACGTTTCGGCCTGAGAAAGGGCCGAGTCCGCCGCTGCCAGTTCCGCCTTGATGCGTTCACGCTCTTCGCGCGCCCTACCAAGATCATCGCGCGTCGAGACCACCTCATCGGGCTCCGCTTCCAATTGGTCCAATCGCTTGTGGTGCCACTTTCCATCCTGGACGATCTCCTCATATTGGCCGCGAACCAACTCGAGAACCTGGTCGAATTCCGCGCCCAAGGCACGCTTGCATGTGGGACACACGCCCTCCGCGCCCTGCGACTCCAGCTGTTTGATCTGTGTTTTTAGTTCCTCTGCCTGCCCGCGCAGGAAGCGTAGGTTGGCCCGAGCGTCCTCCTTGTCACGCTCCCAACGTGCAGTCACCTCTTCTCTCCGGGCCTCCAGCTGCTGACACACTTCCTCTTGCGGGGCCAATTGCTCGACGATCTCGCCGCGTGTTCGCCCGATCTCCTCCTGGTCCGTGACCTTCTTCGCCAGCGCTTCGACCCGAACCCGCTGGTCAGCTAGCAGCTTCTCGAGACGGTCTCGGCGCGATTGCGCCTCGGCCAACGATCGCAGCCTTCCCTCCTCTTCGCGCAGCTCGTCCAACGGCCTGACCTCTGCCCTCAGCTCGGTCAACCGGTCCGCGGCCTCGGCCAGGCCCTCCAGTTCCAGTTCCGCATCCTTTTGCTCTTTCAACACCCGCTCGAGACGTGTCTCCGCGACTCGGAGTTCTTCGTGTAGTTGACGATCCTTCTCACGGGCGGTCTGCAGCTCGTTCCAAGCAGGCTCCAAACCCGCTAGCCGACTTGCGCTTTCCGTCTGCCGACTCTCCGACTCGCGCAAAGCCGAATTCGCTTCTTTCAGACGATCATCGGCAGCCTGTTTGGCCTGTTTGATCTCTTCGGGGTCACCCAGCGTTCGCTGCAGTTCCTCGACTTGACCCCTCAGAACTTTGCGCTGGTCTCGGGCTAGAGACTGGGCAGCGCGCAAACGCTCGTATCCCAGTACCTGTGACAGGAACCGCGCGCGCTCGGTCGGCCCCATCGCCGCCAAGAACTGCAGCTCCTTTTGCCCCGTGAAGTAGGTGTTGAAGAACTCCTGACGCGTCATACCAAGGCGGCGCGTCAACTGGCGGGTCACCTCGTTGATTCCAGCAGCGATCGGGGCTTCCTGCTCTGCACGGAACAACTCGGCATTTCGCGGCGTGCGAACCACGCGAAGGCGTTCGCCTCTAAGCTCGAACTCGAGTTCGGCTTTCACCGTCGAGCGGCCTGGCGCTCGATTGAACCGAAGGGTGTCCTTCGTGCCGCGGACGGCGGAAGCTCCGTACACCGCCCACGCTAGCGCCTCGAGGATCGTGGTCTTTCCCGCACCGTTAGGTCCGATGATGCCGGTAAGTCCGGGTCGGAAGTCCAGTTGCGTATCGGCGTGTTGCCGGAAATTCTTGAGGGCGAGGCGTATCAGGCGCATCTCATTCCCTACCCTCGACCGCTTCGGCATCCTCCGCCCGCTGGAGATACCGAAGACCCAACTCAACGAGCGCGTCCCGGTCCAACCTGTCCGACTCGGGTTTCCAGCGGTGCTTGATGAATGCCGTCACCTCTTCTCGCAGGGTCATGCGTTGGCCGGGGCCGGCCTCGCCTTTGCGTCGCACCACCTGCGGAGGGCGCACATCGAGATGGAAGTGGAGTGCCTGCGTTCGATAATCGCGGATCTTCCGATGGTCGATCTCACGATACACTTCGCGCGGCAGGTTGAAGACACGCAGGCGGACGATCTTGTCCTCGATCCCGTCGGGCACCGCGGCTAGCGAAGACTCGATGGCCTCGTCGAGTTCATCGGGTGCAATATCACCGAACAGGATCGGCTCGAGATCGATGACAGGCCGCGGGCTGTCCAGTTTGTGGAATTCGGCTTGACCCGATTCAAGGTCGAACTCGACGAACCCCTTTCCCCACACCGCCTTGCGCCAAGTGTCCTCGCTCTTGGCCTGAACGTTATCGGCTTCCGCCCAGATGTTCAGGCTGGTCCGCTCGATCGCTCCCGAGTAGTACATATTGGGTGCCAAGCTGGAGCGCAGGTGGTAGTGGCCCAATGCCACGTAGTCCCATTGGCTGTGGTCGATCGCGTCACGCGACAGCTTCGCCGCCCCGAAGTCCATCAGCAGCTTCAGGCGCTGATCGTCTACGGAGGCATGGGCCAGAAGGATGTTGTGACCCATGGTCGGTTCCGGCTCGATCGCCACATCGGTCCCCGAGTACAGCTCGCTGTGCGGCAGGCACAGCACCGCGAGCCCAAGTTCCGGAAACGTCAGACGCCGCGCGTTGTGATGGGCGACGTGTACGCCGTCGATCTCGTCGAACAAGCGGAGGATGCTGCCCGTTTCGGTGGCCTTCGGCGAGTCGTGATTGCCGGCGACGATGATCACTCGTGTGTCGGGCGACTTCTCGTGAAACAGTGAGAATTGCCGGAACGCGTCGGCAATGGCCGCGTTCGAAGGCCGAACCGTATGGAAGACGTCGCCCGCCACCAACAGAATATCGGGAGCGATCTCGGCGGTGCGGTCGAGAGTCTCACGAAAGGCCCGCGCCACATCCGCTTCCCGGATGTTGATTCCCTGCGGATTGGTCCGGTGGTAAGCTCGATAGCCGAGGTGCAGATCGGAAATATGGACCAGTCTCATCTCGCGTTCACCAATTCCAATCCCCCGTTGGCGTGCCCAGTCAATTCGATCTCGACACCTTCCGCCGCATGCAGCGCGAACATATCGATCTCGTAACGACCACCCACGAACCGGCCACGATCGATGTCGAAGAGCGACGAACCGGCTAGGCTAGCTTGCACATGCATCGGAACACCCAGGCCGCTCTCCTCGAAACCCTGTAGCTGGGAATACGAACCCGCCAGCTCGATGACGGCGATCGGGCCGTCGGGATTCTCTCTCACCTCTCTCAAAGTGTGGTCGAGCTTCAGGCTGAGACTGCCACCTGCTCCCATGCCCAGCGGAATCTCGGCCGTGCTGCTCCAGCTATCGCCGACGGCGACCGGCTCTTCTGGCAAATACGTCGGCATTCCGCCCTGATCAAGACCGCTGGTCAGACTGGAGAGGCGCGGGTGAGAGTACCTGACATCGAGGGTTTGACCGCTGGGAGTTGTTCGCATTTGCGCCGTCTGGGACAGCAGATCGCGCATCGCCTCCAGGTAACCGGGCGGCGGCGGGATCTCCTCTTCGCCCAGCTTGCCGCTGAACTGGTAGTCGTGCCAGCGAACGTTGAACACCCGTACACTGTCCGTGTCCACCCCCACCAGCCTTTGCTCGAATTCCACAGCCGTCCGCATCTCCATGCCCGACGCCAGGGTCTCCATCAGCGTCTTCGTTCTCTCGTCCGCTTCGCCCTGGCCGGAGATCTCGGCACGCATGCGAATGTCAAAAACCAAACGATAGCGACTGGTTTGGCCGACCGTTTCCGAAATCTGCAGTCGATAGGTCGGGTCTTGCGCGACCGCCGGAGCTATCGCCCAGGCGAGGAGTAGCCCGCAACAAAATGCAGGCGTGGCTGCCCTTCCTCTGATGCCCACCCGTCTAGAATCGAAGTGCACCCAGCAACACCAGGTAGACCAACGCCAGTCCCACCAAGCTGCCGGCGATCGCCTGCCGTTTTACTCGCACGGCAAACTCGGGCGACGGCTCGCCCGCTTCGGTCGCCGTCTCGGCGAGCGAAGACAGAGCACGCGAGTTGGGAACGATGTAGACTAGCGTCGCCACCAGAGCGGCCAGTCCAACGACCTGCATCTGGAACAACCAATGTTCCGGAAAGGGTCGGAACCACGGTCTATGGGTGACCAGCATGAGACCCACACCCGCACCGGTCGTGATGACCGCTGAGATGCCCACCAACCCGCGATACAGTCGATCGTTCACTGCATACGTGAACGCGATGACCCGGCTATCGCCAGTCGCCCGGGCCCGGGCTGTCAGTATTCCCATGGTGAACAGGCTGCCGAGCCACATTGCCATTCCCAGCAGGTGAACGAATAACCAGACTCGCATCATGCTATCTCCTAGGGCCCTGGTAACTTGCGCTTAGCGCCGGGCGACCTGCGCCCTCCATTCGATGATCGAACGGCTGGGCGGAAGCCCGCTGGTGTCTTCCCACTCGACCTCCAGGTTCGCAATCACCATGACCATGTCGTATCGCCCTTCTTCGACCGAGAACCTACTCTCGCCGAAATAGCGACCATAAGCCTTCGTGGCCGACGTCGGATCTTGCACGGGCTCACCGTCGAATTCGATCCGCGCAATCGTTGTCCCCTCGGACCCTGGCAAAAGGTCTCTCAATCGAAACGTCACGCGGAAAGCGGTCAGCCACTCGGAGCCGTCCGGAGCCGCAAGCGTGACCGCTACGTTGTCTTCCCAGCGAGCGCCGATTCCCACCGAATCCTCCGGCAGTCCCAACGCCAATCCCGACAACGCCTCGGCCAACGATTCCCCAACCGGCCGAGCCGCATCCGAGGTCACTTCGACCCCGCGGGGATGGCCGCGCGGAGAGACCGTCACAAAGGCTTGACGTCCGGTCTCCTGAAAGATTGTGTCCCACTGGAACGAACTCAGGCCCTGAACATCGTCCCCGTACACGTTGTATCCCATCCAGTATGCTATGTAGCGGCGGTCTTCGTCCTGAGCTTTGGGTGTCGACACAATCGTCGCGGCAACATCGGTCGTCTTTTCTTTGGGAATAGTCGCCGAAGCGAGTAACCCCGCGCGCGGATCGTCTACCGCGATGTCAAACGCCAAACGCTGCTTCACCTGCACCGTGAACTTGTAATGACCCACGACGGCCGAGTCCGAAGCCGTTCGCAACAGCACGCGATACTCGGAAGACGCTGCACCCTCTTCCTGCGCAAGGCTGTCGCCAGGCACCGCTGCGGACAGAACCAGACCGACATAGCAGACCAGTGGGCTTCGCCCCGTCATCAGTCGACTCCGTACGGATCATCGGGAACGGGGACCGCCCGCCCGGGCGATTCGATCACCTCGGGCGAGACGCGCCTTTTCAGGCGCGATCGGAAGAAGCCGAGTACATCACCGGGCTGTTGGCGCTGCGCGTGGTGGTACGCCTGAAGCACTTCGCTTCGCTCGCGTCCCGCGACAAGGTCCTTGACTTCGTTCACTGGCACACGACCATCCAGACGCTTCAACCCGTTCGCTATGGCGTCTTCGAAGGCCAGTTCGTGACGCGGCGGGTACTTCTCTATTCCATCCCGGCCACGCATGACCGCGGGCCTCGGGAACTGAATGAATATCGGCTGCGTAAAGTGGGGATGCCTCACCATCAGGTCGCCCTTCGGCAGGCTCGCCAGTTTAGTCTTCGTGGCGAGGGACAAGACCGAGTAGGCAGGTGTGGCAAGCTCGTCCATGTCCATGCGGCCATAGACCGCTGATCCGCTGTTCCCGACGACGCGCCGGTGAACCTGCGACCGAAACTGCTGGGCACCGAACAAGACCATCCCCAGGTAACGGCCGCGCTCGCTGATATCGAGCAACATCTTCCGCACATACGTATCGGGTCCGTCCGACGGAGCGTACTTGTTCAACTCGTCCGCGAAGACCACGACGTGTTTCACGCCCAGCGTGCCCGACTCGAGGCCCTCCCTCAGTTTTGACACCGTACGTGCGAATACCAGATCCTGCGCCTCGGGTTCCACATTGGCCACATCCACGACGTAGACGGCCCGATCCTCAAAGGAGCCCCACGGTAGATCGCTCACCGCGTCGTCGTTCACTACGAGGCCGTGGGCGCGACTGACGATGCCGTTCAGACGATTGCGGACTTTTCGAATCGTGGCCGTATGGTGAGTCATCCAGCGATCCGAGCCACTGTGCTCGCAGAACAACAGCACGTCATCGAACCAAGACTCGAGATCCTGGAACGTTCGGACATGGTGGTTTTGCATCAGAGGATGGCCCGCATCGGGACCGAACCGTTGATCCAACACACGGTCTCGAATGAAATCGACAAGAGCGTCCGCTTTCGCGTCGAGATCATCGCGTGTCAACAACACCTCGGAGAACTGGAGTACCTCCTTGAGGCCCCAACGCAGCGGCTCGACGGTGCCCGTCAACTCGGGGTGTGTCCTCAGAGTATTCAGGTTCCATCCGTCGGCCTTGTATGGCGCGTAGTAGCGAACATTTTCGAACGGCTCGGCAGGAATTCCGAGGCGCCCATACATACGCAGGTCATTCTCGTCGAGATCTCCGGGCCTGTCCAAGAACAACAGGTCCGGACCTTTCACGTTGAAGCAGACCGCGGCGACGGATCCCTTGGACTTGGGCATGTGTGAAAAGATCGAGGCGAGCAGAAACTCCACCAGGCTGGTCTTGGTGGCTAGCCCGCTCACACCCGTGATGTTCAGGTGCGCTGCCTCGGGGCCCAGCAGGAAATCGGCATCGAGATAGACCACAGCCTCGAGTCCCCCACTGGTGTACAGGCCCAAGGGAATCCCCGTGTCACGCTCCCCGCCCACATACGAGTCCATCCTCAACCCAACCACCACGTCCTGGTCGTTCGCCAGGAACACCGCGCCCATTGGGACGGGTTGCACCGGCTCCTCGGGCTCGCGCCTCAGGACCGCTGCGGAGTAGACGTTGATCTCGGGCCGCACCGACGGCGCCCGCGCCTCCGCAGCCGGATCGGCGTCCGCGCCGATATAGTCGTGCAACGGTGACATGAGGTCGGTGTAGCTGAACCCCTCGACGACCACACCGTACACCGTCTGTCCGTTGGCCACGACCTTGACGATCGAGCCGATCCCGATGGGCGCGTCGCGGCCGGTCCAGAAGTGGAATTCATGGGTCGTGTTGGGCTTTCGCTCGGTGGCGACTACACGACCCACTAGTGATGCGGCATCATCTATCATGCCCAAGCCTGTTCTTTCGAGACGAACATCGAACATCGAACAGCCAACATCGTACATCGAAGTGCCGATCGAATATCCAATACCGAATATCGAATATCGAATATCGAAAGACGACGTCAGACTTCATGATTAGCATTGGGTATTCGATCTTCTACATTCGATCCACCTTCCAACTTCGAATATCGACGTACGATGTTCGATGTTCGTCTCCCCCTAACCCTCAGCTTCTTCCGCCCTATGTGCCCGGTCCTGCAGACTCAAAACCTCAAGAGTACGATGCCTCAACGCGATGACCGCATCGCACAGCGCCGACGCCGCTGAAAGCGTCGTTGTATAGGGGATACGATGCTGGATGGCGGTGCGCCGGATCGCGTAGTCGTCGTACAGCGCATGCTTGCCCAGCGGCGTGTTGATCAGCAGTGCGATGTCGCCCGAGATCATGTAGTCCACGATATGCGGCCGACCCTCATGCACCTTCAAAACCGGAGTCGCCGGTATGCCACGCGCCCTCAGGTACCGCGCAGTCTCGGCCGTCGCCCATATCTCGAAGCCCATCTCGTGGAACCGGCGCACAATGGGCGTGACGTTGGGCTTGTCCTCATCGTGCACGGTGACCACGACCCGACCCGATAGCGGCAGCGGGTTGCCCGCGGCGATCTGGGCCTTCGCCATCGCCAAGCCGAACGAGTCGGCGATCCCCATCACCTCGCCGGTAGACCGCATTTCGGGTCCCAGTAGCGTGTCGACGCCGGGCAGCTTGTCGAACGGGAACACCGACTCCTTTACTGCGACGCCTCGAACCTCGTCGTCGGGCCGCAGGTTCATTTCCGCGAGGCTCTGACCCACCATGCAACGGGCGGCAATCCGCGCCAACGGAATACCCCGGGCCTTGCTCAAGTACGGGACAGTGCGACTCGCGCGCGGGTTAACTTCGAGCACGTAGACGACACCGTCTTTGACGGCAAACTGAACATTGATCAGTCCGACCACGCCCAACGCTCGAGCCAACGCCCTGGTGTACTCTCTCATCTGCTTGACATGCTCGTCGCGCAGTAGATAGGGCGGCACCACGCAGGCCGAGTCACCCGAGTGGATCCCTGCGTCTTCGATGTGCTGCATGACGCCACCGACCAGGACCTCCGCCCCATCGGACACCGCGTCGACATCGGCCTCGAACGCGTCTTCGAGGAAGCTGTCGATGAGGACCGGGTGCTCGGGAGACGCCCGCACAGCTCTCTCGAAATAGTCCTTTAGCGATTCCTCGTCGTAGACGATCTCCATGGCGCGGCCACCCAGGACATAGCTGGGACGAACCAGTACCGGATAGCGAATGCGAGCCGCCACATCGATGGCTTCCGATTCACTCAGCGCCAGACCGTTCGGTGGCTGCGCAATATCCAACTCTCGGGCTAGCGCCTCGAATCGCTCGCGATCCTCGGCCCGATCGATGGCATCGACCGGCGTTCCCAAGATCGACACGTCCATGTCGCGGAGCGCCGACGCGAGCTTGAGCGGGGTCTGGCCTCCCATCTGAACCACCACGCCGTGTGGTTGCTCCAGACGTACGATCTCCAACACGTCCTCGAGGGTCAGCGGTTCAAAGTACAACTTGTCGCTGACATCGAAATCGGTGGACACTGTTTCGGGGTTCGAGTTCACCATGATCGTCTCGAAACCCTCATCAGCCAGAGCGAACGCGGCCGACACGCAGCAATAATCGAACTCGACGCCTTGACCGATCCGATTCGGTCCGCTGCCCAGAACCACTACTTTAGATCGCTCGGTTCTGACCGACTCGTTTTCCTCTTCGTAGGTGCTGTACAGATAAGGTGTGGCTGCCGGAAACTCGCCGGCGCAAGTGTCCACCATCTTGTACGAAGGGTGGATGCCCCAAGCCCAACGACGATCTCGTACCTCCGCCTCGGTTTCGCCGCGAATATTCGCCAACAGTCGATCGCCGAATCCCAAGCGTTTCATCTCCCACGTCGCATCGCGGGAGACCTCCCCGAGGCCGGCGTACCAATTCTCAGCCGCCACCAGTTCCTGAAGTTGTTCGATAAACCAGGGGTCGATGTGGCTGACCTCGTAGAGTTCCTCGACGCTCAGGCCGGCCTGCAGCGCTCGCTTGATCTGGAAGGGCCGGTCCGCCGTGGGCCGGCGCATAGCGGCCAAAAGCGCTTCGTGATCGTCTTCGCTCAGGCCGTCGTCCGCTAGCTTCTCGCCCAGCTGCCAACCCGCTCGGTCGTTCTCCAAAGAGCGGAAGCCTTTCATCCACGCTTCCTTGAAGGTCCGGCCGATAGCCATCACCTCGCCGACCGCCTTCATCTGGATGCCGAGCACCGGATCGGCGTTGGGGAATTTCTCGAATGCGAAACGAGGCACCTTGACCACGACATAGTCGAGTACCGGCTCGAACGAGGCGGGGGTCTCCTGCGTGATCGCGTTAGGCAGCTCATCCAGTCGATAGCCGACCGCCACCTTGGTCCCGATCCGGGCGATTGGGAAACCGGTAGCCTTCGATGCCAGCGCAGAGGAACGAGAGACTCGCGGGTTCATCTCGATGACCAGCATCTCGCCGTTCTCGGGACTCACCGCGAATTGGATGTTGCAGCCGCCCGCCGCAACGCCGATCTCTCTTATGCAGGCGATGGAGGCATCTCGCATCACCTGGTACTCGGCATCGGAAAGAGTCATCGCCGGCGCCACCGTGATCGAGTCACCCGTATGTACGCCCATGGCGTCGAAGTTCTCGATCGAGCAGACGATCACGACGTTGTCGGCGTTATCCCGCATCACCTCCAATTCGTACTCTTTCCACCCAATCACGCTCTTGTCTATGAGGATCTCAGTGATTGGCGACGCCTCCAGACCCACGCGCGCAACCCGCTCGAATTCCTCACGGTTGTACGCGATCCCGCCCCCGGTCCCGCCCAATGTGAATGAGGGTCGGACGATCGCTGGGAAACCGGTGGTTTCTGAGACGGCCACCGCCTCCTCCAGCGAGTGTGCGAAGCCACCGTGAGGAACCTCCAGGCCGATTCGCCGCATCGCGTCGGCAAACTGCTCACGGTCCTCGGCCAGGCGAATCGCTCGGGCATCTGCTCCTATCAGCTCGACGCCGTATTTTTCCAGAACACCCGAGTCGTGCAGCTCGAGGGACACGTTGAGACCGACCTGACCCCCCATGGTCGGCAGAAGCGCATCGGGGCGCTCCCTTTCGATCACGCGTTCGACCCACTCGGGTGTGAGTGGCTCGATGTACGTGGCATCTGCCAGGTCCGGGTCGGTCATGATCGTGGCGGGGTTCGAGTTCACCAGGACGACCCGATACCCCTCTTCCTTCAGTGCGCGAACGGCCTGCGTGCCCGAATAGTCGAACTCGCAGGCCTGCCCAATCACGATCGGCCCGCTGCCCAGCAGCAGGACGGTATGTATGTCTTCCCGCTTCGGCATCGGTTAGAAGCGAATCCCTCCGTCTGGACTGATGTTGACGAGATCGAACCCAATACTACCCGGACGGCCTGGGGCGCGCCAGCCGCCGTCGAGCCGGCCGATAGGCCGGGAAAACATTGCCCCAAGCGGCCGTTCCGGGCATATTCCGGCCCTTATATTCGTAGCCCCGGAACCTCGGCAACCACGAGACGAGTCTATTACAATGCTTTATCCGAAAGGACCCAGCGGCTGGGGCCGTTTCACGCCGGCCATCGCCTTCGTGTTTTTCCTCGGCTGTAGTTCCTCAGCCAGCCAACCGGCAGAGCCGACGCCGTCTACCCCAGAGCCTCAGGGGGCCACGCCGGCCCCAACCGCCGAACCGTCACCCGCTCCGCCGACTACGGCCGAGATCGAGACCTACAGCGCCGGCGAGTTTGATAACGGCAAGATGTGGACGTTCGAGTACGCGCCGCTCGAGTATTTCCGGGACGAGTACGGGTTCTCGCCCGACTCGGCCTGGTTTGCCAAAGCCCGACTCGGGGCCCTCCGCATCGAAGGCTGCTCCGCATCGTTCGTTTCTCCAAGCGGGCTGGTAATGACGAATCACCACTGCGCTCGGGAAAGCGTCACTGAGGTGAGCGAGCCCGGCGAGAACCTGCTCGACAACGGCTTCTACGCTCGCAGCCTCGCGCAGGAGCGGCATGCCGAGAACCAGCAGGCCGACCAGCTGATCGCCATTATCGACGTGACCGACGAGATTAACACGGCCATCGCCGGTGCGACCAGCGATGCCCAGCGCGGCCAGTTGCTCGAGCAGGCTCAGGAGAGCGTCAGCCAGCGGATCGCCGACGAGCGTGGCGGAAGCGATGCCAACACCGTCGTTGAAGTCATCGAACTGTGGAATGGAGCCAAGTACTCGGCGTATGTCTTCCGGAGATACAGCGACGTCCGACTGGTCTTGGCCCCCGAACTGCAGATCGCCTTTTTCGGAGGTGACCCCGACAACTTCACCTATCCGCGCTACAACCTCGACATGTCGTTTTATCGCTTGTACGACGACGGGGAACCCGTGCAGACCGATCACTACTTCACGTGGAGCGAGACGGGCGCCAGTGAAGGCGATGCCGTGTTCGTGATCGGTAACCCCGGCGGAAGCAGTCGCCTTCAGACTGTCTCACAGCTCGAGTGGCGTTCGGCTGCGTACGACATTGTCGTCGCGGACCTGCTCGCGTCGCGTGCGGCGATCTACAAGGAATACGCCGACGCCAACCCGGAGGAAGCCGAAGAACTGGACTTGCGCAATCAGATCTTCAGCTGGCTGAACTCCGAGAAGGCTTACCGCGGGATGTGGGAAGGGCTCCAGAATCCCGAGTATATGGGTAGGCGGCGTGATACCGAGCGACAGTTCCGCGAAGCCATCGAATCCGACCCGACTCTCGGCGCCGAGTTCGGCGGACTACTCGAGGAGATGGCCGGTATTCAGCAGCAGCGAATCGACTTGGCCGACGAGTTTGGAGCTTTCGTCGCGTTCGGGAATCCCGGGTTTACCTCCGCCGTGATGGTGAGAGCCATCGGTGCATACCAGTACCTGGTGCTCGAGTCCCGAGGCGCGCCCCAGGAGGTCCTTTCCCAAGTGCAGGACCAGCTTCTTTCCGTCGCGGATCAGCCTCCCGAACTACAGCGGGGGTTGCTCGAGGCTCGATTCGACAACATCGAGCTCCACCTCGGAGCCGACAGCCCGATCGGAAGCACGGTACTTCAGAATAGCACGCCCGAAGAAGCTGCCGACGCCGTCCTCGCACACTCGGTTCTCGTGGATTCGGCCGGTGCAGCAGCGGCCTTCGAGGCGGGGGCCATCACCCTAGACGATGCCGCGGTTCAAGTTGTCGCCGCAATCTTCAACACGATCGCTGCCTATCAGTCGACATTCCAGCAACTCGACGAGCAAGAGTTGGCTGTGGCCGCTGAACTGGGTCGCGCCCACTTTGAAATTTACGGGACTAAGTACCCGCCGGACGCCACGTTCTCGCTCCGCATCGCCGACGGTGTCGTGAAGGGCTACGACTACAACGGCACCTGGGCACCGGCGCACACGACCTTCTATGGTATGTACGATCGCCACTACTCTTTCGGGCCGGACAGCGAATGGGATTTACCGGAGAACTGGTTGAAGCCTCCCGCCAGCTTCGATCGGTCGAAGCAGCTGAACTTCGTGTTCACCGCCGACATCATCGGAGGGAACTCGGGCTCGCCCGTCGTGAACCCGGAGCTCGAGGTCGTTGGCCTGGTCTTCGACGGCAATATCGAAAGCCTACCCGGAGACTATATCTATGACCCGGCGATCAACCGTGCCGTAGCTGTCGATGTCCGGGGAATCCTCGAAGCG
>JBDHGH010000022.1:0-29825 GCA_039589995.1 Gemmatimonadota bacterium
ATTCGAGAATTGAGCGGTTCCGTCTACGGCGGTCAGGTGGCCGGCGGGGTCGTGCTCGACTTCAGCAGCGGACAGCCGCCGTTCACGATGCGATACAACTTCAGCCTGAGTGCCGCACAGGCGAGCGATTTCCTGCAGAATTGGACGCGCCTCGGCTCGGCAACGAGCGGTTTGGTCGATATCGACGTTTCGGGCGAGAGCGCGGTGGATGAATCGCTGTTGCCGGCGCCGGATGCCCTGGACGCGTCGGGGCAGGCCACGTTCCGTGAGGGGCGGTTCCAAGACTTCGGTATCGCCACGGCGCTAGCGAATCAGCTGAGGCTGGATCCCAATCGAATGTCGGGATTCCAAGACTTCGGCGGGGCTTTCCGGATCGAGAACGGCGCCTTTCTCGTGGACGACTGGGCTTTCGCCGGGCGCGACCTGAGCGGCGTGGTCAAGGGTGCGGCGGGCTTGGGTGGCAGCCTCGATCTCCAGCTCGCCCTTGAAGTTCCACCCTCCACTCTTCAGAACGCCGGACTGGTACAGGGCGTCGGCGGTCTCGGTGATATCGTCAGTCAGCTGGCGGGCGATGATGAGGCTATACAGGTGGCGATTGGGGTAGGCGGCACGATGACGAACCCGGCGCTCGAGCTGGATACCGAGGCTCTCCAGGCGGAGCTGGCGGCACGGCTCGAGGACGCTGGAAAAGGTCTGCTGGACCGCCTGCTGAAGAAGAAAAATTAGCCCGCCTGACCGCGCGCTTGCCCTAGCCCCGAACTCCTAACCATCTTTCGCGGATGTCTTCCGGATTCTGGTCACGTGTTCGTGAGTCTCGCCTGCTGCGGGTGCTTGTGATTTACGCCGGCGCATCGTGGGCGGTGCTCGAGGCCACCGACTTCTTTGTCAACAAGTTCGGCCTCCCCGAGTGGTTCTTTGCAGCGACCCTGGTCCTTCTATTGGTCGGTCTGGTGAACGTCGTGTTCACGGGCTGGGTGCAGATGAGGCCGGCCGCCCAGACGCGTGATGTGTCCGGGCCAAATCCCTGGGACATCGATATCGTCGACCTCAAGCAATCGGTGTCTCGAGGCCAGCTTCCGACGCCCACCTGGGGCCGCGCCATCCTCGGTGGTGTGGTCGCCTTTTCGCTGCTCTTCGGGTTCGCAGGCGTCTACGTGTTGTTGACGCAGCGTTCGAGTGAATCTCCCGCGGCGCTAGTAAGCACGGAAGAGGGGGTGGCCATCGCGGTGCTGCCGTTCCGCGTCGTTGGGCCCGATGCAGAATTGTGGCGCGAGGGCATGGTCGACTTGCTATACAACAACCTGGACGGCGTCGTCGGCCTTCGCGTGGCCAGCCCTCGCAGTGTGCTCAGTCGTTGGCGTTCGGATTTCGGAGAGGACGAGGGCGCGAGCGACCCCGCCCAGGCGGCGCAGGTAGCGAGGAGCGTGGGGGCCACTTACGCGGTGCTCGGGAACATGATCGGCTCGGCCAGCGGCGTGAGGATCACGGCCGAGGTTCACGATCTTCGCGATGGAGCGGTGCAACGGGCCCAGGTCGAGGGGTCGCCCGACAGCGTGCTGGCGTTGGTGGACCTATTGTGCATGGAGATTCTCGGCACGGGTGTTCTCGAGGAATCTCAAGACCTGCCGCAGTTGCAGATCAGCGACATTACGACGTCATCGCTGCCGGCGCTCAAGGCCTATCTGGTAGGCGTGCAGAACTATCGGCGTTCGCGCTTCAGAGAGTCGATCCCCCACTTTCAACGCGCGGTGGACGAAGATTCGTTGTTCGCACTTGCCCTGCATCGGATATCCGAGGCCTACGGATGGGTCACTCCGTTTTCTGACTTGACATCCGAGTACGCGCAGCGCGCGCTAGCCCTCTCGGATCGGCTACCGGAGCGGGAGGCTCAGATCGTCCGAGCCGAGGTGGCGTTGGAGAATTTCCGTCTCGAGGGGATCGAGATAATGGAGGAGCTTTCAGCCCGCTACCCCGAAGACGCCGAGATCTGGCAACAGCTCGGCGAAGTCTACTTTCACAATGGCGATCAGGCACTCTTGCCACGCGATCGTGCCCGTAGCGCATTCGAGCGCGCGATGGAGTTGGATCCTGGCTTCGGTCCGGCGTATATCCACAATGTGGACTTTGCCCTAATTCAGCGCGACAGCGCGCGGGCGGCGGAGCTCATCGCCCGACACCGTGAAATCGATCCTGCCAGTCCCCACGCTGAGGGGCTGCGATTGACCTATGCTCTGGCCTTCGGGGATACCTCGGTGCAGGCTGAGGCGCGCCGCTCCCTGGCCGTGGCCGACGCCGACGCGCTCTTCACGGCGTGGGCTCGCTTCGCGTGGTCGGGGAGCTGGTTCACCGGGCAGTCTCTGGCGGTATCGCGGGCGATGCTGGCCCCGCGTCATCCCTCCGCGGCCCGGCAATTCGGCTGGTGGGGGATGGTATTCTCGAACGCACACCTCGGCAGGTATCAAGAAGCCAGACAGTGGATCGATTCGGCGACGGTCCTTGGGGAGACAGGCCTCTTTGAAATCGCTCCATGGCTCGAGGTTGCCTTTCACCTGACCGGCAGTCCGGATGTCTCGAGGGCGCAGCGGAGCTCGGAGGAGCTTTCCTCCGAGCCGGACCTTGAATACCGGTTTTGGGTTGGAGCGTACGCGGCCGACCAGAATCGCTGGAGCGAGGTCGATGATCAACTCCGAGTGCTCGATGCCGAAGCGGACGCCGGGACCGTTGTGGGCAGCGGACCTAGGACGGGGGATCCCGGGTCCCTCGCCCAGGCGCTGCGGGGCTACACCGCACTGCGGCGAGGAGAGGTCGAGGATGCCCAACGCGACTTGGAAGCTTCCCTGCCGGGCCTCAGCGTCAACGCGAACGGGTGGGTGCGTTACGAGCTTGGGAAACTAGCTCTCGAGGCGCGGGACTTTCAGACGGCCGAACGGTATTTCAAGAGCCTCGAGGTGTACAACCAGGCTCTATTGGAGATCACCGCCCAGGTTGAGTACTACCTGGGCGAGACCTACGAAGGGCTCGGCGATGCGGATGAGGCGAGGCTCCACTACGCCCGCTTTGTGACCTGGTGGGAAGAGGCCGACCCCGAGCTACAGCCCTGGGTCGACCGGGCCCGACAGGCCCTCGAGCGTCTGACCCGCGAGGCAGCCTAGCGCTTCTTCTTCGCCGGTTTCTTTTTGGCTGCGGTCCTCTTCTTGGCCGCGGTCTTCTTTTTGGTCGCGGCTTTCCTCTTAGCAGCAGCCTTCTTCCTTGCGGCCGCGCGTTTCTTCTTCTCTGCTTCCTTCTTCTTGGCGGCCGCGCGCTTCTTCTTTGCGGCCTCTCTCTTCCTTGCCGCAGCCCTCTTCTCCGCTTCCTTCTTTTTGTTCTCGGCCTTCTTTCGTGCTGCCGTTACTTTCTTCGCTGTCGCTTTTCGGGTCGCTGCGATCTTCTTCTTGGCGCTCGCGGTCAGTTTCTTCTTCGTTGCCGTGGCCTTCTTTGTGGCCGCCTTCTTTGTCGCGGCGACCTTCTTGGCCGCGCTGGATTTCTTGGACTTCGCCTTGGCCATTCTGAGCTCCTCGGTTGGGGCTGACTACATCAACGTGTGTTCACGTCCTTCGTTTTGCTCGACCAGCCACTCGTACAGCGGCTGGAAGTAGTCAACGATAGGCTGCGCGTCAAGTTCGCGGCCCGTTGTCTCTTGTATGACTTCGCGCCAGGGGCGACTGGCGCCGGGGCTCATCAGATCGCTCAGGAAATCCCCGACCTCCGCGCTGCCCCAGTAGTCGGAGTCGTAGGGATCTTGCTCCAGAATATTCCGGGCGATGTGGTCGTGCAGCTGGAAGAGCAGAGCGTAAGAGAGCGCGTAGTCGTAGTATTGTCCGGCGTCGTCGTTGATGTGCGTTTTTGTCAACGCATCGGCCCACTCTTCGCCGCGTGGAGTCGGTGGCACGATTCCCTGGTACTTCAGTTTCAGGTCCCACCACATCGCGTTGAATTCGTCGGGTGAAAGGTCGTTCGCGTAGAGTTCATACTCGAACTGTGTCATCACGCCGGCGGACCACTGGGTGAACACGATGTAGTTCAACGCGTCCCGCAGAAGTTTACCGATCAAGTCGACTTCCGCGTCAGGCGGTACAAGACCGCGGCCTACCAAGAAAGACCGCTGCATCGAGGCGAGCCCCATCAGGTAGCCGATTCCCTCGTGGTAGGCCCGGTTCGCGCCGCCCCTGAGGACGAGCGGTACCTCGGGCCGGGTATAGCTGATGTAGTAGTAGATGTGTCCCAGCTCGTGCAGCGTGGTCTCCCACCAGTACGGGTTGCTCTCCACGCTCATCAGCGAGCGCACGTCGTTCTCCAGGTCCATGTGCCACGCCGACGCGTGGGTGTTCTTCTTGTAGGTGGCGTCGTGAGGAAGCGGGTAGAGCGAGGAAAGCGCCCAAAACGTTTCGGGCAACTCTGTGAAGCCGAGGCTCTGATAGAACTCCTCGCCTTTTTCGATGATCCACTCCGGCGGCTTGTCGGCGAGAGCGGCTGCGATGTCGAGCCCTTCGACTGTCACCAGGGCGGTCCAATCCTGGCCCCAGCGATTCGGTAGCCAGTGGGCGGGCAGATTCTCGGGCACGGGGACGCCGTAGCGGTCCGCGAGTTCGTAGCGAGCCCAGGTGTGAAGCTCTCGGTACAGCGGGCGCGTCTGTTCGACGAGCTTCTCGGTCAGCTCGAGCATCTCGTCGGTGGTCATGTCGTATTCCGAGATCTGGTAGCTGTAGAAGTCCGAGTAACCCAGTGCGCGAACGGTTTCATTCCGTAGGGATTGCAGGTCGACGATCCCTGGTTTCAAGGCGGGGCCAGACTGCTTCGATGCTTCCCAGACCGCACGCCGCTCGTTCAGATCGGTTGTCGTACGGAGTAATTCGTCGATCTCGTTCGGTGTGATCGGCCTACCGTACAACGTATATTCGTACCCGAAGAGCGTTTCGGTCTGCTTAGCTTCGGCGGCGATCCGTTCTTTCACGAGCTCGGGCACGGTGAAGGGCTGGTTCGCCGCCTCGTACAGCATCGCCTCGAGCTGGCGCACCTGCAGCGCTGTCAGTCGGTCGCGCTCCTCCAGGTAGCCATTGATGCGCTCGATGTTCTCAACACTTCCGACGAACGCAGCCAGCGCTTCGTTCGCCCTGGCTGTGCGCTCTGCGTTCGTAGGGTCGCCCTCGACGATGTGGGTGTTCGAGGCCCACTCCGCCTGCGATGACTCGTAGTACAGCCCCTGCACGGCACCGGCGTACTCCGCAAGGTAGGCGTCGACCTCGCTGCGAAGGCCGTCCTCACAACCTGCCAGGTAGAGGATCGGGATTAGTAGGAGTGCGTATCGCTTCATCGTTCCCTCGCTGTTCGGTTGCTAAAACCCACCGCCGCCGCCACCACCGAAGCCGCCTCCCGAGAACCCGCCACCGCCGCTGAAGCCCGAGCCGCTGCTGGCCGAGCGCGGGGCGGTGACCAGGGCAGAGCTCGTTGCCGCGGTCATTCGACCCAACGAGCTGGAGAAGTAGTGCGCATGAAAATGTCCCGGGTACGCGCTCACATACCAGCCGGGTGGTTCGATGATGATCGTCTCGAAGGCCTCCGTCCACTTCTCCTCCAGCCCCATCGCCGCCGCGTAGGGGAGAAGCTTCTCGAAATGTTCCAGGGTGGCGTACTTCAGGCGGTGGCGATCGACCCGGTCGACGTACTCTCTCAGGCCCAGCACGTGGTTCAGCGCCCACGCGCCTTTAAGGGTGCGTGCCGGCATGAACAAGCCGAAGCCGATGATGATAACTGGAATGGCAATCAACGAGGCCCATCGGGCCACCGGATGTCCCAGGTCCATGTTGGTCGCAATGAAGGCAATCGCAACGGCGATTGCGCCGACCACTAGGCCGATCCCGATCCAGGCGCCTTGCACGTGCTCGGGCCGGGCGGTGAACATCTTGGGAGGTTTGGTCAAACTGCCGTAGATGTGGCGTTTGATCTTCGAGACGTGCTTGTAGAACTTCTGCTTCAGTTCGGATACCTCGACCGAGTACGTTCCATCATCGTTCGGCTCGGCGAGGTTCCAGAGCGCCTCCAACGTATCGTGCTCGAAGTCCTTCAGGTCAGTGACGCCAGCCGGATTTTTCAGCAAGTGAATGATGTGATCCTTAGGCCGCTTCTTGCGTTTGTGCGGGACCTCCTCGATGCGCAGGTAACCCCTCACGGCCAGGTCGATGATCGTGGCCGACAGGTCGCGCGGGTCCACGCTGAAATCCATCAACGTGCCAACTTCCGCGGGGCTCATGTCATCAGGCGGCTCGTACTGCGGCGCGATCGAGCGGCTCAGTTCGGGGTCGCGGCCCTTCTTTCGCCACAACCAGAACATGGTCGCGAATGCGATGAACGGAAGGGGAACAAACAGGTAGTCGAGAAACAACCATCGCATGCGGGCCGCCGTCGATGGCCGGGACACGACTCCCGGGTCCCAGCCGACGACGACGGTGAAACCTTCTCTCATGTTCAACCGGCGTGTAGTCTCGAAGCGAACCGTCGAGCCGGAGATGACGCGTTGGTAGTCGTCCCCTCGAACTCCGTATGAGCCGGTGAAGCCCGTGGCTCGCACGCCGGTAACCCCGGCCGGAAGTTCTACGGTGGCCTGAGCGCGAAGGATCGGCATCTCCCATTCGTCGCCCGTGACGTTCCAGTACAGTTCGTCGTGCGCCCACTGCATGCCGTCTTCGTCATCGAAGTAGCGTAGGCCGTTTTCGACACGATACCGGTATACGAGCACTTTCACGGTGTTCTGGGCGCCAGGCACCCACGTCTTGATCCGCCACGAGGCACCCATCTGTTTGACCTCATGGCGAAGCGCGTTGCCTGCACCGTCCGTCACGGAATGAAGTTCGAGGTAGATCTGATGTCGCCCTCCGTCCTCTAGTCGATACTTCGTCGGGATCCAGCGGTATAGACCGTTCCACGAGCCTTCGAAGTTGACGCTGACGCGCTCCTCGACTTCGATGCTGCCGTCTACACCCACGTGGTACGTGGCATCGAAGAAGTTGACCGTCAGACGGCGGGTCTGTGGTTCGACGACGTTGCTCGCGTAAGCGATCGAGTTCTCCGCGCCCCCAACGACCGCAGCGATGAGCAGGATCGACCCCAGGAGGTGTACTGAGGAGCTCGCCCTTCTTCCCATGACTCAGTCCTCGCTGGAGAAGTCGACCTTTGGGGCTTCGCGCTCTTCCGGCGAGTCGAGCTCGAAGTACTCGCGATCCTTGAAATTGAACATCTTGGCCACGAGGTTCGAGGGCACGGTCTGGACCTTGGTGTTGTAATCCCGGACAACCGCGTTGTAGTAACGCCGTGCCGCCTGGATCTTGTCCTCGACATCGACCAGAGAGCCTTGAAGCTGGTTGAAGTTTTCCGAGGCCCTGAGTTCCGGGTAGTTCTCGGCCACGGCGAAGACCGATCGCAGCGCCTGGGTCAGCATGTTTTCGGCCTTGGCCTGCTCGGCCACACCCTGGGCGCTGATCGCCGCCGCACGCATCTGTGTCACTGTCTCGAAAGTGTCCTTCTCGTGACTCGCGTAGCCTTTCACCGTCTCCACCAGGTTGGGGATCAGGTCGTAGCGGCGTTTGAGCTGTGTGTCGATGTCGGCCCAGGCGGAGTCCGCGCGAACGCGTAGCGACGCCAGCCCGTTGTAGAGCGTGATGCCGATGAGAACTACGGCGCCGATCACGACCAAAAGGACGATAGTGTCCATTCCGTGCCTCCGGGTGTCAGGTGCTGTAAGGTTCGCCTTGAAGATGGGGCGAGGGCGGGTCGGGCCGAAAGTGTTGCCGAAACACGGGTGCCGGGTCCATCGTCAGGGGAACTGCAATCCCGATGATCCAGCGGTCGGCCCCGCCAACCTGCAGCTACAACGGAGGTGTAAAGTGACCTCGCGAACCTGTCTTCGCGTCATTCCCATTGGGCTGGCCCTGATCGCCGGTCTGTCTGCCGGGCCGCTTCAGGCCCAGTCCCGGGCCGCTTTGGCAGAGGCGCCGACACCCGCGCCGTACGCGGCGGCGATCGATCACGCCCGCATGATCGTGACTGCGATCATGGAAGAGAGCGGCACCCCGGGCATGTCAGTGGCTGTAGGAATCGACGGCTCGATCGTCTGGTCCCAAGGATTCGGCTACGCCGATGTCGAGAATCGGACCCCGGTCTGGGAGCAGACCAAGTTCCGCATCGGAAGCGTCTCGAAGCCCGTGACCGCTGCGGCGGTGGCCTTGCTGGTCGAGCAGGGGAAACTGGACCTGGACGCGCCGGTCCAGGGCTACGTTCCTTCGTTCCCGGAAAAGCGCTGGCCGGTGACTACTCGCCAGCTGGCCGGCCACCTGTCAGGTATGCGCCACTACAACGGTGAAGAGTTCTTGAGCAGTCGGCGTTACGAGACTGTGATGGAAGGCCTGGAAATCTTTCAGGACGACACTCTGTTGTTCCGGCCTGGCGAGCGCTTCTCGTACTCTAGTTACGCCTGGAATCTGATCAGCGCCATCGTCGAGGGAGCGTCCGGTGAGGATTTCCTCACTTATATGGAGGAAAACGTCTTCGACCCACTCGGCATGCGGCAAACCGTTGCCGGTCATACGGACAGCATCATTCCACACCGCACGCGCTTCTACCATCGCAATGGCGACGGTTACGTGCTGAACGCGCCGTTCGTCGACAACAGTTACAAGTGGGCCGGCGGTGGCTTCCTTTCAACGCCGGAAGACCTGGTACGCTTTGGAATGGCGCACCTGGACGGAAGCTTTCTGAAGCCCGAGACGATCGAGATGTTGTGGGCTTCGCAGCGTACCAACGCGGGCGAAGCGACGGAGTACGGCATCGGCTGGTCGGTCGTCACCGAGGACGGTGAAGTGCGACTGGCCAGCCACGGCGGTGGCTCGATCGGCGGGACAACGTTCTTGTTGGTCTTACCGGAGCAAAAGGCCGTCATAGCTATCGTAGGCAACATGTCGCAGGCGCCGACAGGGCCAACTCCTTCTCGGCTCATCCTCGATGCCTTCCTCGATCCGGCGAGCCTCAGTCAAGACGTGCCGGCCGCAGCGTTGGATATCGCGGGTTCGTTCGCGTGCACGGCGAAGGTCGGCGATCGGGAAGTGGGCAAGGCCGAGCTCAAGGTCAGCGGAGGGCCGGGCAACTACTGGGGGCGTCTGGCGTGGGCGAACGGCACCGAGGACCGTCTCCTCTATGCCAACACTCGGCCGGGTGAAACCGAGATTCTTGCGGTCGATGAGAACGGCGCGCTGACGTCGGCCACGTTCACCCGTCTCGAAGGCGAAGAGTTGACAGGGTGGTGGATGGTTGGCGACGGTCGAGGCGATCTGGCCTGCACTAGAAACTGATCTGCCAGATCTCAGTGGTATCTCCGACGATCCGCGCCTGAAAGAATGAACCCGGGTCGGCGCTCCAACGGGGTGCCGGTTCGGTTGGCATCGCTAGCCTCAGAGAAATCGCTCCGTCGGTCGAAGCCAACTCCACGATATCGGCGCCGGCCAATTCGTCGCCGATTGGCCTGTACGCCAGGTGCGAGCCATCCAGTGACAGGCCGATGAATTCAACGACGTCCAACACCTTCGATTTGGCACCGCTTTTCGCGCTCGCCTTAACGATCCGGTGATGGACCGGGCCGATCGAGTCGTTCGGAATGATACCGTAGTAGACCGATTCGCCGTCTGCTGCCCAGTCGAGGCGATAGATCGCGCCGTCGTCGCGCAGTAGCACTCGGTACCTACGACTCTCCCAGTCGACGATGTGGATCTCGCTCGCGCCCGCCGCCGTCGAGCGCGCCTCCACCAGCGCGATGCGGTTGCCGTCAGGCGAGAAAGCGAACGCGTTGGCGTTGGTGCGGATCAACATGCGCGGTGGGTCGATGGCGCGGCCGCTTTCTTGGTCGACTTCCACTGTCCAGATTCGCGTCGGCCCGATTGCGGCGATGAATCCGACTCGATTCCCCGACGGCGCCCAGCGCGGATAGTACGTCGCCCACTGCTTGCGAAACGCGAACGGCTCACCGCCATCTGTCGGCACGATCCACAGGACCGGGTCGGGCCGGGTCTGCAGTGCGGCAAAGAATCGTCCGTCCGGCGATGGCGCGACGGTCTGGTGGATCGGGATGTCGAACGCAGCGATGCGGCGTTCGCGCGGTGTGATGACCGCTGGCGTGCTGTCCGTGGTTACCGCGGTCGCCTGTGCATTCAGCATCCTTGTCGCGGGTGCTGCGCAGAATAACGCCGCGAGCGCTATCGGGACTGCCGATCGTCGGCTCATCGACGCGGCCACTCTCCCAACTCGATGGCGACCTCGAGACGCTGATCGCGACGCACCAATTCCACGGCCACGAACTTGTCGATGCGTTCGGGCGAAAGCCCGGCCTGTAGCGATGCCATCCCGACGATCAGCTCGCCGTCGAGTCCTACTAAGACGTCCCCCGGCCGCAAGCCCGCCATGGCGGCCGGACCGCCGGGCTCTAGCTCGACCACTTCGACTCCCGAGTACTGGTCCCGAGTTAGACGACGCGCTTCCCGGGCATACAGGGGTCGCTCGCGACCGGAAATTCCCAGGTAGGCTCGACGATAAACTCCGTGCGTGATGAGCGCGGACAGAATTCGCCGTGTGGTATCGTTCACGGGAATCGAAAAACCGATGCCGGCTCCGCGCCCGATCGCCGCCGTATTGATACCGACGACCTGCGCGTGATTGGTGACCAGCGGTCCGCCCGAGTTGCCCGGATTGATCGCCGCATCGGTTTGGATGACGTTGTCGATGAGGCGGCCGGCGACTGAACGCATCGATCGCCCGAGTGCCGATACGACGCCGGCAGTCACCGTGGAATGGAAACCGTAGGGACTTCCGATGGCGAGGACGAGTTGGCCGACCTGCAGCTGGTTCGCGTTGCCGAACTCGGCAGCGGTCAGTTCCCGTGCGTTGGCTCGCAGTACGGCCAGGTCGCTTGCGGCGTCGGTTCCGAGGATGTCCGCCTCGGCCTCCTCGCCGTCGGAGAAGGTGAGCTCGACCTTGCGCGAGCCTTCGACGACGTGGTTGTTCGTAACCACTAGCCCATCGGGAGCAAAGACGATCCCGGACCCGTTACCGTTGGGTGGATCCTCCCAAGGGCTGCGACGTCGACCCCATACCGACACGTTGACCACGGCCGGCCGCAGTTGCTCGGCTACCTCGATGACCGCCTGACTGTACGCGTCGAGTAACGGCGCACCCTCCGGGGGCGCCCCTGCATATGCGGGGGCGCCTTCACCTGCGCTGGAAACCAGCGGACGTACAACGATCCCTGAATCCATAAAGACCTATCCTATTGTCGTTCCGTCCATTTCACTACGAGATCGCGTACCTATTGGTTCCTGGGAGCCGGTTCCGGCAATTGGGCGGATGAGGCAAAGCAGCGCAAGTACCGGCGCCGGCCGCTGTCTGTGCTGGCCGGTTTTTCCTATTATGGCAGTCCATTCCAGCAGATGATGCGCAAGGAGGGAGCATGAGGACCTACCGCGTGACCGTGGCATGTGTCGCGATGATTCTGATCGGCGCGGCGTTGCTGCCTGCGCAGGAGTCGAAGCGGCCGCTGCGGCCGGTTCACACCTATTCGGTCGTCGCCCGGGACGACGCTACTGGCCAGCTGGGCGTCGCGGTCCAGTCCCATTGGTTTTCGGTGGGTTCTATCGTTTCGTGGGCCGAGCCCGGCGTGGGTGCCGTCGCCACGCAGTCGTTCGTTGAGGTCACATACGGGCCGCTGGGTCTCGAACTGATGCGCTCGGGCAAGACGGCCGAGGGCGCACTGAAGTCTCTCCTCGCCGGCGATGAGCATACCGATGTCCGCCAAGTGGCCATGGTGGACTCGCACGGCAATGTCGCGGTGCATACCGGCGAGAACGCGATCATCGAATGGTGCGATCGGAAGGGTGATGGCTATTCGGTACAGGCCAACCTGATGCTCAACCCCACGGTTTGCGACGCGATGGTCGACGCCTACGAGACGACAGAAGGCGACCTGGCAGAGCGGCTGATGTCCGCTCTCGAGGCCGCTCAGTCGGTGGGCGGCGACATCCGAGGCAAGCAATCGGCCGCACTGCTGGTAGTCAGCGGTGATGGTAGCCTGCCCGCGTGGGGCGGTCGAGCCTTCGACCTCCGGATCGAAGACCACCCTGAACCCGTCCGAGAGATGCGACGACTGCTCACCCTCGCCCGTGCCTACAACTACATGAACGAGGGTGACGAGTTGATGACGCAGGGAGATGTGGCGGCGGCCGTTGAGGCCTACGGAAAGGCGGAAGGCCTCGCTCCCGACAGCCACGAGATGATCTTCTGGCACGCGGCCACGCTGGCCGGAATCGGCCAGGTGGACGAATCGCTTCCGCTCTTCAAGAGGGCGTTCGACATGTGGCCCGACTGGCGTGAGCTGGTCCCGCGACTGCCAGCGTCGGGCCTGCTGCCCGATGATCCACAGCTCATCGAGACTATCGTGAACATCAAGTGACCAAGGCAAGGCACCAAGGCAAGGCACTGAGCGCAACAAGGAGAAGATGAATGGCTCGCAGCGAAAAGAAGTTGATGGGTGTGGTTCTGGCCCTCTTAGTTTTTGCCCCGGCGAAGGGCGTCTTCGCCCAGCAGCTGTCCGTGCTCGACCCGATGCACACCCAGTTGATCTTGCAGGAGATCTCGGGAGATGCCGCTTACGAGCACATTCGCTACATGACCCAGTTCCACCGACCAAGTGGTGGTGCCGACGGCCTGTGGGCGGTGGCCGAGTACTACGAGGAGAAGGCTCGCGAGTTTGGCCTGGTCGAT
This sequence comes from Gemmatimonadota bacterium, assembly GCA_039589995.1. Classification (GTDB taxonomy): domain Bacteria; phylum Gemmatimonadota; class Gemmatimonadetes; order Palauibacterales; family KS3-K002; genus JBDHGH01. The sequence goes on from JBDHGH010000022.1 coordinate 12,832, forward strand.
GTGAGCCTCATCAAGCAAACCTACCGCGGGCGACCGTGGAACGCGAAGTTCGCCGACCTCTGGATCGTTCAGCCACAGCCGGAACGAATCGCGAGCACCTTGCAGTCGGTCTTACACCTCGCGGACTACAGTCGCGCCGCCGATGTGACGGGTGAACTGGTGGACGTGGGAGCCGGAACGGCTGAGGACCTCGCGAACGTCGACGTCAACGGGAAGATCGTTCTGACGTACGGTTCCATAGGAAGCGTAATGGATCGTGCCGTTGGCGGTGGCGGTGCGTTGGGCATCATCTGGTACCCCAGTCCATTCGGCGCTCAAAGCGCTTTTCCCGACCAGCTCCGCTGGTCCCGAGTTTCCCGCGGGTCTGACGGCTACGAGCCGACGTTTGCCTTTGGCCTGTCGCTGAGGCAGGGATTGGAACTGCGCGGCCGGATCGCTCAGGCGGATGAACCGATCGTGGTACATGCGGTCGTGGAATCGGACTTCAACTCCGTTCAGGGGAGCGAGCCGTGGCAGGTCATGGTCGAGGCGTTCATCCGGGGAAGCGAGCCCGGGCTTGGCCAGGACGTCGTATTGACCGGCCATTTGCAGGAGGAAGGCACATCCGCCAACGACGACGCCAGCGGAACGGCGAGCGTACTCGAGATCGCCCGGGCGCTCAACAGGCTGATCGACGAGGGACGCCTACCGCGACCGCGCCGCAACCTGCGTTTCTGGTGGGTGACCGAGATTTCCAGTCAGCGGCAGTACTTTGCCGACAATCCCGAGGCGTCTCAGCAGATGTGGGTGAACATCAACCAGGACATGGTGGGTGCCGACCAATCGCAGGACGTGTTACGCAAGCAGAACATCACGCGACTGCCTGCGGCACGCTTCCACTTTTTCAACGACGTCGTCGAGTCGGTGATCGAGTACATGGTCGCGTCGAATACATCGGAACTAGCCCAGCTTCAAGCTGGTTCCGGCTTCTATCCGAACCCGCACCTGTCACACTTGGGCAGCCGGGACCGTTACAATGCCAAGATGATCTTCTTCCACAACAACACCGATCACATGACGTTCACCGAGACACCGATCGGTGTCCCCGGTACTACGTTCACCAATTGGCCGGACAACTATATTCACAGTAGCGACGATCAGCTTTGGAACATCGACCGCACGCAATTGGGTCGAAACGCGGCTTCGGTCGCCCTGATGGCTTACACGATGGCGAACGCCGGCGCTTCGTCGGTTCACGTTCTTGCCGCAGAGACCGAAGGCCGCGGCCAGCAGCGGCTGGGTCACAATCTGAGGTTGGGTCTGACCTGGATCGCGTCGTCGCCCGACAAGGCTGCGGCCTATCACCAGGCTGTGGACCAGGTGCGATTCGCTGCGGAGCGCGAGCGGCTGGCCATTGCCTCGCTGCCCGAGGCGCATCAAAGCGCTGAAGCGTTGGTCGATCCGCTGCTCGAAGGACTGGCGAGTCGTGAAGCCCAGGCGATTCGCTCTGTCGAGAACGCCTACCGGCGGGCGACGGGTCAGGGGGCTCCCGATCGAGGGCTGTCGGATGCGGAACGGAAGTTGAGCGACATGACGCCGGTCATCACCGGTGGCCCGCAGGAGTTTCTCACGGGCAGGGGTCGTATCCGGTTCGTCCCGGGCCTTCACAGTCTGATGGGATTCGAAATACTCAATGCCGCGAACGGCGAGCGCACTGGGTTGGACATCTATCGCTATGTGGCCGCCGAAGCCCGCGAGGCCGGCGACTACTACTACGGAACCGTGAGCGCGGATGAGGTGCTTCAATACTTGGAGAACGTCGAAGCCGCGGGTCTGATGCGACTGCGGTAGAGGGACTACGACAAGGCTGAGTCGATGAGTGACGGGCACGGAAAGCTCCTGGACAATCGCCGCATCGCTGTGATCGGCGCCGGACCCATTGGGCTGGAAGCGGCCTTGTACGGCGTTGCACTGGGAGCCGAGGTCCGGATTTACGAGAGCGGACGCGTCGCTCAACACGTTGGCGAATGGGGCCACGTCCGCCTGTTCACGCCGTTCGAGATGAACCACTCGCCGTTGGGCCGTACCGTCCTCGAGTCGAAAGGTCGCAGGCTGCCGAAGAACGACGCGGTCCAAACCGGTGCGGAGTGGCGCGATAGCTACCTGCTGCCATTAGCCGAGCACACTTCGCTGGCCGATGGATTGGCACTCGGGTCTCGAGTCGTCACGGTGGGCAAGCGCGGCATGTTCAAGGGCGATCACGTCGGAAACGGACAGAGATCTGGCGAGTCGTTTCGACTGTTGATCGAGACAGAGGCTGGCGAGCGGTACGGGGAGGCCGACGTAGTCCTCGACTGCAGCGGAACTTGGGGCAAACCGAATTGGATGGGTCAGGGCGGCGTGCCGGCTATAGGCGAAAGGGAGTCCCGCCGCCGAATCGTCTACCACCCCGTGGATGTCGCGGGCAGCCATCGCAGCCGCTTCGCGCATCGGCGGACGTTGTTGATAGGAGATGGCCTGTCCGCCGCGACGACGGCCTTGGCGCTGACCGAGTTGGTCGCTGAAGCTCTAGACACACAGGCGGTTTGGGCAACGGCACCCGCAGCGTCGCCGCCGATTCGACCGGTGAAGGACGACCCTCTGGTCCGGCGGGCGGAGCTGGTTCGGGCTGCGAACGAGGTCGCTGTAGCGCCGGCTTCGGGCTTGGAGTGGCTGCCCGGCTCGACCGTTAGATCGATTCGTTGGGATGGCAGTCGCTTTCGCGTCATGCTCGACACACCCGAGGGCGAGCGGGAGGGCGAGTACGACGAAGTCATTGCCAACGTAGGCTACGAGCCCGATAACTCGCTGTACGAAGAACTCCAGGTCCACGAGTGCTACGCGAGCCGCGGTCCTATGAAGCTTGCCGCAACACTATTGGCTGCTACGGCAGATTCCGGGGACGACTGCCTCAAACTTGGCGGCTTCGGCCCCGAAGTACTGGTCAACCCCGAACCCAACTTCTTCATACTCGGGATGAAGAGTTATGGCCGAAACTCATCCTTCTTGTTGCAGACTGGCTTCGAACAGATCCGAGATGTATTCACCTTGCTTACGAACGAGCCCGAGCTAGATCTGTACGCAGAGCACACTACACGAAGCCAGCACGATCCGTTGGTTACTGATTACTGATCACACTCGACGGGTGATGGATGATGCGCGAAGCCCTAAAGCCTGACCTGAGATCGAAACTCATCGAGGTGGCCCGCGGTGACGTTCCAGCCGACACGCTCCTTCAGAACGCACGCCTGGTGAACGTACGCTCGGGCGAGATCCACGACGCTGATATCGCGGTATACGAAGGACGGATCGCGGGGTTTGGCAGCTACGAGGCAAAAGAGGTCGTGGATTTGAAGGGACAGTATGTGTGTCCCGGGCTTATAGACGCGCACGTGCACATCGAGTCGAGCATGGTAACCGTCCCCGAGTTCGCTCGGGCCGTCGTACCGCGCGGGACCACCACTGTAGTGACCGATCCTCACGAGATCGCCAACGTCCTCGGTGCCCCGGGTATTCGCTACATGCTCGATTCTAGCGAGGGTCTGCCGCTGCGCGTGTTCGCGATGGCGTCCTCTTGTGTGCCGGCCACCGATATGGAGACGTCGGGCGCGAAGCTGGAAGCGGCCGACTTGGAAGCGTTGTTCGAGCACCCCCGGGTGATCGGGCTGGCGGAGGTGATGAACTTCCCCGGTGTTTTCCTCGGGATCCCTGAGGTGCTGGCCAAGATCGAGATCGCCGGCGACCGCCCTGTCGACGGACACGCACCGGGGCTGACGGGGTCTCTGCTCAACGCGTATGCGGCGGCGGGCATTGGATCGGATCACGAGTGCACTCAGCTGGAAGAAGCGCGGGAGAAGTTACGACGCGGCATGCAGATCTTCATTCGTGAAGGAACCACGGCGCGGAATCTGGACGCGCTGCTCCCGCTCGTGACCCCAGAGAACTCGCCCTACTGTTCTTTTTGCACCGACGATAGGCATCCCGAAGATCTACTGGACGAAGGTCACATCGATGCCCTCGTCCGGATGGCTATCCAGCGAGGCCTGAACCCTGTGACGGCCATTCAGATGGCGACGATCAACACGGCGAACTACTTCGGACTGCGCGGGCTCGGTATGATCGCGCCCGGCTATCGCGCTGACCTGGTGGTCGCTGACGATCTTGGGGGTTTTCGTGCTCGAAAGGTGATGTGCGCGGGTCAGCTCGTGGCTGAAGATGGAGAGTATCTGGGGGCCCGTCCCGCTCCGCCGGCGCCTCCCGGTGGCGGCGTGAGCGTAGACTGGGACGCGGTCGACCTGACGGTGGAGGCGAACGGCGGAACACAGGTCCGGGTGATCCAAGCGATACCCGGCCAAATCGTCACGGGACAGAGCGTGGAGGAAATTGGGATCGCGGACGGCGCTGCCGTCACCGATCCCGAGCGCGACATTCTGAAGATCGCAGTGATCGAGCGGCACCGAGGAACGGGAAACGTAGGCCTAGGGTTTGTCCGGGGGTTCGGCCTCGGGCGCGGCGCCATCGCGTCCACCGTCGCCCATGACAATCACAACATCGTCGTGGTTGGTGCGAGCGATGAGGATATGATGGCTGCAGCCCGGGCCGTAGCCAAAACGGATGGCGGCCAGGCGGTGGTGGCAGACGGTCAAGTCCTGGCGTCGGTGCCATTGCCGATCGCCGGGCTGATGTCCGACCTGCCGCTCGAAGAAGTCCGGGACCGCGTCGCGCGGATGACCACTGCGGCGCGGGACTTGGGCGGAGCGTTGCCGGATCCATTGATGACGATGTCGTTCTTGGCGCTCGCCGTGATACCGGAGTTGAAGATCACCGACATGGGACTTGTGGACGTCGGTGCTTTCAAGCCGGTCTCGCTCTTTGTATAATAGGCGCCCAACCTCAGTTCTTGTCGCGGATTCAGTGAATAACGGAGGGGATGATGCTTAACGCAAAAATGGAAGCAGCACTCAACGAGCAGATCAACGCCGAGCTGTATTCGGCATATATCTATCTATCCATGTCCGCCTACTTCCTGTCGGCCGATCTGAAGGGCTTCGGCAACTGGATGAACTCCCAGGCCCAGGAGGAAGTGGCTCACGCGATGAAGATCTACAACTTCATCCTCGATCGCGGTGGAAACGTGAAGCTCGCCGCCATCGATGGGCCGCAGCAAGCGTGGGATTCACCCCTGGCTGTCTTCGAAGCGGCTTACAAGCACGAGCGGTATGTAACCGGCCTCATCCACAACCTGGTGTCGTTGGCTATCGACGAGAAAGACTACCCGACGAAGAACCTCATGGACTGGTTCGTCGACGAGCAGGTCGAGGAAGAGGCGTCGGCCAGCGAGATCGTCGAGCAGCTGAAGCTGATCGGCGGCGAAGGTCAGGGCCTATTGATGCTGGACAGGGAGATGGCTCAGCGGAAGTTCGATCCCGCGACCGAGGCCTAGCGCCCGCCGGAATGTCGCAGACTCAAGCCCGCCACCCTAGGCCGTCGGCCGGACAGGGTGGCGGGCTCTTGTGTGGCTTACCTTACTCCTGCAGATCGCGCCTAAGTAAGGCATTCTGACGGACTTCCGGCGTTTTGCCCGGGGCTGGGCGCGCTTCTGTCAGAGAGAGTGGAGTCGAGGGCCGATGGTTGCTTGGCATCTAACTTATGTTACTGCAACATGTTAGCGTGCCCGCTCCGAACCGTCTCCAGTCCGGGCATCGAACTTGGCACGTCTGCTGCCTATTGAGAACCCCGCAAGTCGAGAGGCTGAGACACCTTACCCGCCAGGTGCCCCGACTTTTTCCCCCGCAAAAAGCAACGAGTTCGAAGTCAGTAGTCACTCATAGAGCTAGACGAAAGGACCGCCCGACCGTGTTGCTTTCCGCTACGTTACCTCTTGATCTACCCGGCAGTTTCCCCAATCCGCACAGCGATTAGATACCCCTTCAGCCACACGGTCGGGCGGCTCCTGCCGGAGCCGCCCGTTTTTTTGCCCTATACCCTTGACCTGACGGCGCCCGTTTATATAATTGCGACCGCTCACGCCCCCATCGTCTAGTGGCCTAGGACACCTGGTTCTCAGCCAGGAGACCGGGGTTCGACTCCCCGTGGGGGTACTGACGACGTGAGGCCCGGCTGCCAGTGGCGACCGGGCCTTCTTCTTATCCGCTGCCTAAGCTCCTGTTGAGCGTCGCCGAGTCGGCTAGCCTTTTATTCGGTCTCGCCCGAGACGAGCGGCGGCGCGTCACCTTGTTCGAGTGCTTTGATGGCGCGTTCGAGGACGCGGTCGCGGCCCGAGGCAAAATCCCCGGCCCGTTCTCGCACGAGGATGTCAGGGCCGACGCCGTGGCCTTCGACCTGTTGACCGTTCGGCAACCACGCGACCGTATACGAGAAGGAGATTATCGCACCGCTCGGAAGCTCGAGGCCGCCAACCCAACCGCTTCCGCCGCCAGTCGCCGCCGGCCCAACTAGCAAGGCGCGATTGAGCGCCTGCACTCCACCAGAGAAGCTCTCGCAGGCGCTGAAGCAAGCCTGGTCGATGAGGATAACCACCGGCCCCGTGTATATGTCTTCGCGTGGCTTGGCCAACAGGCGCAGCTTGGAGGAGTAGCTGCCCGTAGTTTCGTCGGGTAACTCGTAGACTGTCCTTTTGCCCGGAACCCTCCGGCTGAAGAACCCCATGGTCTGTGGCTCGTCGACGAAGCGCCCGGCAATCTGCGGGACCGCGTAGACCAAGCCGCCGCCGTTCCCTCGTAAATCGATGATGAGACCCGGCGCGTCAAAGACCGAGTCGAGAGCTTCATCGAATCGCTCGACTGTTCGTTCCACGTCGCCGAATGAGAAAGATGTGAACCTGATGTAACCCCACCCGCTGTCGAGGTGTTTGGAGTAGACGTTCTCGGTCCAGCCGAGGTGCGATCGCACTTCTTTGGGCAGGTCCTTCAGGCTGTCCGGGTGGGGGCGAAGAATGCTGATGGCCTTCTTGGCACCGCCCGGCTCACGGTATTCGAGATCGATCGTTGTCTCGGCCGGACCCAACAGCAATTGCCGATCGCATGCGTGGTCACGCCACTGGTTCGTGCTACCGGACACATACTGGGCCATCTCTGCGTACAGATCTGTCATCGCGGCCCCGTCTACCGACAGGATTTCGCTGCCGCGCGGTATGGTCCTTAGAGCTTCATCGGTCGTGTCCCGGGCCACGACGTACACGTGGAGCTGCGGTCTCTGGCCAGCGACCGAGGACAAGCGCTCTCGTTGGCTACGAAGGACGATTAGCGGCGAGGAGTAGTTGAGGTCGGGATAGTACTGGAGGCTCGAATGGCCGTCTCCGAGTTTCGCCATGAAGCGTGCGAGCACCCTGGCGCAGGCCTCCGGAGTGTCGGCTCGTTTGGCGAGTGGCTCCAGTTGCCTGAATGCTTCCTCAAGGTCGACGTAACCCGGCTTGAATATCAAGAACGACCAATAGTCTTCGATCAGCTCGCGCGCCTTCTTCAAGTCCTTCTGACAGTTGACCTTTTCGGACATTCCCAGCGCTGGTCCCGGCTGGGCTCCAATGGATGAGAGGATGATGGCGGCGATGGCAGCGGTTCGGAGATAGCGCATGGTACCTCCTGAATCAGTTGGGCTTTTTGGGCGGGGCCGGATGGTTTAGGGCAAGTCTCCCGGTTCCGACCTGCGCCTAATTAATCAACCTAGTTAATGAAAGGGCGCTCGTCCATGCTTTCGTCAGAGTCGAAACCGGCGATCGACCTCCGGCGGCTCGCGAATCGAAGTGTTAGGTTGAGATCGCAACGCGGGCTCAGGGAAAGGGGGCTGATCGTGAGCTCCGACTACAGGCTGCCCATCGCGGGCGAGATGGTGGAATCCGGCCAGGTCGACGAAGTGACCGACCCGTACCACGGCCACGTCGTGGGTCGGGTGCCGCTGGCGTCGGAGGATCAACGAGAGGCCGCGCTCACTGCCGCCGTCGAAGCCTTCGCCGAAACGAGGCAGCTGCCACGCTTTCGTCGCGCGGAGATCTGTTCGGGGATCGCCGCCGGCATAGACAAGCGCCGAGACGAGCTCGCCCAGACGATCGTTAAGGAGAGCGGGAAGCCGATCCAATTTGCCCGCGGCGAGGTGGGACGTGCGATTCAGACGTTCACGCTGGCGGCGGAAGAGGCGCGACGGCTAGGCGGTGAGATCGTTCCCGTCGACATCGAATCCCGCGCCGAAGGCTACACCAGCCTGTATCACCGATTCCCCGTGGGTCCGATTCTCGGCATCGCTCCCTTCAACTTCCCCCTCAACCTGGTCGCTCATAAGCTGGCGCCGGCCATCGCTGCGGGTTGCACGATGGTGCTGAAACCGGCTCAACAGGCCCCCATCACCAGCCTCAAGTTAGCGGAGGTTTGTTACGAAGCGGGCTTGCCGCCGAAGGCGTTGAGCGTGGTGCATTGTACGGTCGAGGTCGGCGAGCCGATGGTGCGGGATGATCGCTTAAAACTGCTCTCGTTTACCGGTTCCAGCGCGGTGGGGTGGCACCTTAAATCGATCGCGGGTAAGAAACGAGTTGTGCTCGAGTTGGGGGGTAACGCCGGCGCCATTGTACACGGCGATGCGGACATCGATTGGGCGGCGGCGCGCTGCGCAGGCGGAGGCTACGCGTACTCGGGACAGACGTGCATTAGCGTTCAGCGCGTCCTGATTCAGCGGTCTATATATGAGGAGTTTTGTGAGAAACTGATCGAGCGAACCGACCAGACCAAAGTCGGCGATCCGAACGATGAGGATACCGTGGCGGGTCCGATGATCGAAACAGCGCACGCGGAGCGGGTGATGGCCTGGATCGCTGAAGCCGAGGCCGATGGTGCCAAGGTCTTGACCGGCAACAGGCGCGAAGGTGCGCTCGTGTGGCCCACGGTGCTGGCTGATACGCGCTTTGACATGAAGGTAGAGTGCGAAGAGGTCTTTGGCCCCGTCATCACGGTGAGGCCGTACGACGATTTCGAGGCGGCCGTGAAGATCGTCAACGACTCGGTATACGGTCTGCAGGCCGGCGTTTTCACACACGACATTCGCCTGATCCATGAGGCGTACCAGAACCTGGACGTCGGCGGACTGATCGTGAACGACTTTCCCACGCTGCGCGTCGACAACCACCCGTACGGCGGAGTAAAGGATTCGGGTCTGGGCCGGGAAGGCGTGCGGTTTGCCATCGAGGAGATGACGGAGATGAAAACGCTTGTCGTTGATTTACGGCACTAGTGCGACCTTCGCGAAGTCAGTAGCACGTAACGCCCACTAACTTTTTTGCGATAAGCCGCGCCAGTCCTCGTTCCCCTTCGCGCCGCTCGAACACGCCTTCCTCGTATAGAAGCACCTCGAAATCCGCGAACGCTGTTCTTAATTCGCCCCTCTCAAGAGCGAACTCTCGACGAATATCGCCGCCAAGAACCTCGAGCTCGTCGACGTTGAACGTCTCGAACACGAGAAGGCCACCCGGTTTGAGGGTGTTGCGGAGGGTGGAGAACAGTGAACGCAGCAGGAAGCGCGTGTTGACTATGACGTCGAACTTCGCGGTCGGCAGCTGGAAATTCTCGAGGTCTGCGTGTACCGGGTGAACGTGGAGCTGTTCTTCTCGGGCTCGTTGTGATAGACGCTGCAGTCCCTCCCAGGAGATGTCGACCGCGACGACCGAGAAGCCGCGCCGTGCCAGATAGAGAGAGTTGCGACCCGCACCACAGGCCACATCGAGCGCGAGGCCCGGCGGGTCAAGCCAGGCCTCGGCGTCTTTCAGTATGGTTGCCGGTTCGTCGATGTCGGCCCAATCGCCGTCCTTGTATCGCTCGTCCCAACGAGACCGGTCTTCTTGCGTCATCTATTCGAAGTAGTGCGTTTCGGCCTCCGGTTTACAACAGCGGAGTCTTCCGCGGACCGGACGGCAGCTTTAGCGGCAACACGTCCCGGTAGATCCATCCGCCCCGCTCGCCGAAGCCCCGGGACCGGCGTGCGAAATCGAACACTTTGCCGTCGACCATCTCGGTCTCCTCTTTGATCGTCGTAACGATCGCTCCTTCGAGACGGGAGGGGTCGAGGCCCAGCGCCATGCACGCTCGGCTTAGAGCAGTGGAGAAATCGGGTGCCACCACTTTCGCGTGAAACTGCTCCGCTGTGCCCATGTACTCACGGCCTCTGAATATGACGCGGAACAGAGTGCATTTGTCTGTTTTTGTGATCTTCTTCTTCCCCATCATACCTGTGTTGAAGGGTCGAGAACTCTGTCGGCTTCCTCCTCGTCGAGCAAGCCTTCCTCGACGACCAGGTCGCGTATCGTTTTGTTCTTGATCAGGGCATCCTTGGCGATCTGCGCAGCTTTGTCGTAGCCAAGGATCGGCACCAGTGCGGTAGCCAGGGCCGGGCTTAGCTGGGCGTAGGCGCGGCAACGCTCCCGGTCAGCCTCGATGCCGGAGATACAGCGCTCGACAAAGATGTGGCTGACGTTAGCTAAGATATCTATGGATTGCAGCACATTGTAGGTCATGACCGGGATCATGACGTTAAGCTCGAAGTTGTCCGCCTGGCCTCCGACGGTAACCGTGGTGTCGTTCCCCATCACCTGGACTGCCACCTGGCGTACGGCTTCTGGAATCACCGGGTTCACTTTGCCCGGCATGATCGACGAGCCGGGCTGGGTCGCCGGGATGGAGATCTCCAGCAGGCCACAGCGCGGTCCGGTGGCCAGCCAACGGATGTCGTTGGCGATCTTGCTCAGGCTCACCGCTACGGTCTTCAAGGCGCCGCTGGTCTCGACCAGGCCGTCTCGGGCCGCCTGGGCCTCGAAATGGTTCGGCGCCTCAACGAACTCGTGGTCGAAGATCTTGGATACGCCTTTGACGACCCCGGGGGCGAATTTCGGGTCGGCGTTGAGGCCCGTTCCCACCGCCGTGCCCCCGATGGCGAGCTCGGACAGATGCGGCAATACGTTCTCCAGGCGGCGAATACCGTGTTCGATCTGGCTGGCGTAGCCGCTGAACTCCTGACCCAATGTGACCGGTGTCGCGTCCTGCAAATGAGTGCGTCCGGTCTTGACCACGTCGGCGAACTCGTTCGCCTTGGCGTCGAGCGCTCCGTGTAGCTCGCGCAACGCGGGCAACAGGTCGTCTACTATCGCGGTGGCGGACGATACGTGCGATGCCGTCGGGATCACGTCGTTGCTCGACTGTCCCATGTTCACGTGATCGTTCGGATGCACTTCTTTCGATCCTATCTCTCCGCCGAGAATCTGCGTGGCACGATTCGCGATCACCTCGTTGGCGTTCATGTTCGTTGAGGTACCCGAGCCCGTCTGGAAGATGTCGACCACGAACTGATCGTCGAGTTCGCCGTCCATCACCTCACGCGCCGCCTGCTCGATCGCCTTCGCTTTGCCGTCGTCCAGCAACCCGAGCGACGAGTTGACCTGGGCGGCCGTCATCTTGATGGCGCCCAGCGCTCGGATGAACCGGCGCGGGAAGCGCAGTCCGCTCACGGGAAAATTCTCGACGGCGCGCTGCGTTGACGCCCCGTAGAGAGCGTCCGAGGGCACCCGCATTTCGCCTAGACTGTCTTTTTCGATTCTGTATTCACTCGTAGCCATCTGCAACTCCGTTTCTAGCTACGGGGTTCTGCACGAGGCATTGGGTCTCAAACGAAACAAAACAAGATAGGCGTCGGGGACCGGGCCGGATAGAGGATGCTGGGCTTCAGGGCACTCCCGACGTCAGCCGGAGAGTGCCCGTTAAGCGGTGCTCTGACGTTTGCGCGCTCTAGGCCTCTAACGTTGTCGTGTCACCTTCGGGCTGACCGAGCGCCCGGGCCTTGAGTAGTCTGCGCATGATCTTGCCCGAGCGGGTCTTGGGCAGGCTCTCCACGAACTCGACGAGGGCCGGCTTCGCGATGGGGCCGACCTCTTTGCCGACGTGCTGGATCAGCTCCTCGGCCAGCTCGGGACTGTCCGAGAACCCCGACCTAAGGATGACATAGGAGTTGATCACGTTGCCGCGCACGTCGTGGGGTATCCCGATGGCCGCGGCCTCGGCGACGGCGGGGTGGCTGACGAGGGCGGATTCGATCTCGGCCGTCCCCAATCTGTAGCCCGACACCTTGATCACGTCGTCCATGCGGCCGATGATCCAGAAGTAGCCGTCCTCGTCCAATTTCGCCGAGTCGCCGGTCAAGTACTTACCGGGATACGTCGACCAATACTGCTGCACGTAGCGGTCCGGGTCCTTGTAGATGCCCCGCAGCATGGCGGGCCAGGGCGTTGTGATGACCAGCTTGCCCTCCTCGCCGACCGGCACGGGCTTGCCTTCTTCGTCGAGGATCTCGGCTTGAACGCCCGGGAACGGTTTCGTACCCGATCCCGGCTTGAGCGGGAATGAAGGTACCGGCGTGATCATGAACGAGCCCGTTTCGGTCTGCCACCAGGTGTCGATGATCGGACAACGCTCTTTGCCCACGACCTCGTAGTACCAGCGCCAGGCCTCCGGATTGATGGGCTCGCCCACGCTGCCCAGCAACCGAAGCGTCGAGGTGTCATGCTTGTTCACCCACGACTCGCCGAATCGCATCAGGCCTCGAATAGCGGTGGGGGCGGTGTACAGGATGGTGACACCGTACTTCTCCACGATGCGCCACCAGCGGTCGGGATATGGATGAGTGGGCGCTCCCTCGTACATGATGGATGTTGCGCCGAGGATGAGCGGAGCATAAACGATGTAGCTGTGGCCCGTGATCCATCCCGGATCGGCCGCGCACCACCAGCGGTCTTCGTCTTTCAGATCGAAGGCATACTTCAGTGTGGTCGAGATGCCGACCTGGTATCCGCCGTGGGTGTGCACGATCGCCTTCGGCTTCCCGGTGGTGCCAGAGGTGTACAGCATGAAGAGCGGGTCTTCGGCGTCCATCTCCTCCGTCGCGCATATCTGATCGCTGCCCCTCGCGATGGGCAGCGACATCAGTTCGTCGTAGAAGTAGTCCCGCTCCGCCTCCATGGCCACGTCTTCGCCGGTGCGGCGAACGACGACCACGTGCTCGATCGTTCCACAGCGTTCGAGCGCCTCGTCCGCGATCTTCTTTAGCTGAACGATCTTGCCCCGCAGGTAGCCGCCGTCGGCGGTGATCAGCACACGCGATTCCGAATCCTCGATCCGTCCCGCCAGCGCCTCCACGGAAAACCCACCGTACACGACCGAGTGCACCGCACCGATCTTGGCACAGGCGAGCATGGCCATCATCAGCTCGGGGATGCGTGGCATGTAGATGGTGACGCGGTCGCCTTTGTTCACGCCCATGCTCTTCAAGACGTTGGCGAACTGGCAGACCTCACGGTTCAACGCGAAGTAGCTGAACGTCCGAAGCGTTCCATCCTCGCCTTCCCAGACCAGCGCGAGCTTGTTTCGTGTCGCGGTCCACTGATGGCGGTCGAGCGCGTTCAGTATCACGTTGGTCTTCGCGCCGACGAACCACTTATAGAAAGGTGCGTCGGAGTCATCCAGGACCTTCTCCCAAGACTGATACCATTCCAGCTCCCGGGCCCGCGCTTCCCAAAAACCCTCCAGGTCGTCTGCGGCCTGGGCGCGCAGAGCGTCGTAGTCCGGGACGTGAGACGCCTCGACGATCTTCTTGGATGGGTGGTAGATATTGTTTGCGTCGGCCATAGGACCTCCCGGATGTCTGCTGGATCGACCAGCGGCATCATATGTCTTGAGCGGATCGATAAGATCGGCGATTACACACAATTGGCAAGAAGCGTTCTCAGCGTGGATCGGACTTTCTGTGGCAATATGCCACAACAAAGGGGTCGGCGCGGAGGCTGGCAAGGAGCCCTAAGTCACGATTCTTCAATCGATTACGCCCATATGTAAGATGTCGGCATGCCGTGTGCCCTTTACATCGCTGACCTGATTGGTAATGCTAGTGTGCATCACCTAACGGAGAACATTCGGCTGATATGCGCTTCATCGCTCTATTCCTTCTTCTGGCCCACTTAGGGGCGACCGCCGGCCCGGCACTGGAAACACTGCCGGAAGGGAAGACGGGGCATCACTGCACGCTAGTCAGTGGCGATATGGAGAGCGGGGCGTCGGGCGCAGTTGAGGCGCAGAAAGACTGCGATGCCTGCAAGACGTTGGGTTGCACGCATGCGATGACCTGTTCTGGCGTCAGCCCGGCCGTGGCCCCGGGCGGTATGCACGTATTGGTTTCCTCCCTGGTAGTTTCCTCCCTTGATGAGTCCGGCAGCCGGGACGCGAGCTTCCGCTCCAACCCGATACCACCACCTCCAAGAGCCTAGCCTCTCACCACAACGCGGTAGTTCATAGCCGGGTCGACCGAATGGCTGGCCTGGGTCGCGAGTATTTTCGCGTGGATTAACTGCCTGAGAGGCTGGGCATGATACATCGAACCATCAGCATCACAGCAGCGTTGCTGTTCGGCCTGCCGTGTTTAGCGGCGAGCCAGACCGCGGCTCTGAGTCTGGATGAAGCGCTCGCGTTGGCGCGCGAGACGAATCCGACCTTGCAGGCGGCGCGCTATCGAGCCGACGCCGCATGGGAGCGTGCGCCCCAGGCCGGGGCGCTGCCCAACCTCAGATTGGGTTTGGGGTTGATGAACAGACGTGTAGGGGACTTCGGAAGCAGCGCCGACCCCATGACGAAGAACACCGTGCAGCTCATGCAGGCGTTCCCGTGGCCGGGGAAGTTGGGGTCGAGCGAGGATCGCTTGGAGCATCTTGCCCAGGCGGAGCAATTGAACGCCGAGGAAACCGAGCGCCGGCTCATGGCCCAGGTGAGATCGGTCTACTACCGAATCGCCTATATGGACAGGGCGCTGGTCATCATGGAGGAGACCCGCGAGCTGCTCCGGGGTTTTCTTCAAGTCTCAACAGCCATGTACACAGTGGGTACCGCACAGCAGCAGGACGTACTGCAGGCCCAGGTGTCGGTGGCGCAGATGACCGAGAACATCACGGTCATGCGACAGAATCGTGTGGCAATGGCTGCGCGTTTGAATGCGTTGCTGGGCCGCGATCCTACGGGGGCCATCGGCGATCTCGAATTCGATAGGACGGCGGTCGAGGTACCGGCCGTTTCCGAATTGATGGAACTCGCCGCAATGAATCGGCCAGCGTTGCTCGCGGCACGCGAACGCGTACTGGCGGCGGAGGCGGGACACAAGGCAGCGCGCCGAAGCGTCTACCCAGACTTCATGGTGACGCTGGAATACGGACAGCGGCCGCAGTTCAACGACTTGGCCACCGTCATGGTTGGGATCAGCATCCCCATTTGGTCCGGGTCACGAAACCTGCCGGACGAAATGCAGGCGATCCAGGTGTTAGAGCAGGCAAGAGAGCGCGATCTGTACAACGAGACCTTTGCCACTCTCGCCGAGTTACGCGCCGAGGCCGAGCGCGCCCGCAGTCTGTCGGATCTCTATGGCGGCTCGATTCTGCCACAAGCGCGCGCTGCGGTCGAGTCGGCATTGTCTGCGTATCGGGTGGGCGAGGTCGACTACATGACACTCCTCGCAAACGAAATGACGGTCAATCGCTACCGAATCGAAAGCGTTCGTCTAATCGCCGAGTATCAGAGCGCGGTTGCACGAGTCGAGGCGATCGTCGGTGGCAGTTTGGAAGGTGTACGATGAAAACTTCGACTCTTGTTATGGTCACGGTACTCGCGCTCGTGTCCGCATGCGGTGGCGGGGAAGAAGAATCCCCCATGCCGGGCATGACGGCCGAGGAACACGCTCAGATGCAGGCCGGCGGTACTCAGGGAGAGATAGACGAATCGGGTGTTCCAGTGCGGGAGGCGGTGCGCCTCACCGCCGAACAGGAGCGTGCGCTGGGTGTCGTCTATACGACGATTTCTCGAGGCGAGCTTGCCCGCACGATACGGGCGGTTGGGCGAATCGAGGCGGCGGAGACCAACGTATCCGACGTGACGCCGAAGATCGACGGATTCGTAGAGCGACTTCACGTCAACACGACCGGTGAAGCGATCCGGCGTGGACAGCCCCTGCTCACTCTCTACAGCCCGATGCTCGTAGCCGCCCAGGAAGAGCTGCTTACCGCCAAGCGACTGGCCGCCCAGGTGGATACCTCCACTGGCGAGGCGTATCGAAGCGCTCAGGGAATGCTGGAGGCGGCACGACGGCGGTTGGCCTACTGGGACATCACGTCCGAGCAGATCGCTCGAGTGGAGAGCACGCGTGAAGTCACACGCACCCTCACGCTCGTCGCTCCGGTCAACGGGATAGTGCTGGAGAAGGATGTCGTGGAGGGGCAACGCATCGGGCCCGGGATGCGGCTTTATCGGCTGGCCGATCTCTCGACAGTTTGGGTCGAGGGTGAGCTGTTCGAGCAGGATCTGCAATTCGTGCAGGAGGGTTCGCAGGCTCACATCGAAGTCGCTGCTTATCCCGGCGTCCACTTGATGGGGAAGGTGAGTTTCGTCTACCCGACGGTAGATGAGAGAAGCCGTACCAATCGGGTGCGATTGACGGTGGCCAACCCGGACATGCGGCTGAAGCCCGGAATGTATGCCACCGTGTATTTCGATGTGCGGATCGGTGACGACGTGATCGGCGTACCCATGGATGCAGTCGTTGCGACAGGTGAGCGAAATCTCGTGTTCCACCGACACGAAGACGGATCGCTCCACCCCCACGAGGTCGTACTGGGGGCGCGAGCTGGCAGTCTGGTGCAGGTTCTGGCCGGGCTCGAGGAAGGCGATGTCATAGTCGCCTCCGCAAACTTTTTGGTCGATGCCGAGTCGAGGCTCGCGGCCACCGGCAGCAGTATGCCAGGTATGCAGCACGGGGAACACGGGTCGGTGATCGAGCCGGATACTGCGCACACGGAGCACCAACATGATTAGTCGAATCATCGAGTGGTCGCTCCGGAACCGGTTCTTGGTTCTGCTGGGCTCCGCCGGGATCCTCGCTGGCGGCGTGTGGGCGATGAG
>JBDHGH010000023.1:0-37418 GCA_039589995.1 Gemmatimonadota bacterium
CAGGCGCTGGTCGCCGACTTCGGGATCGCGCTGGCGGTCAGCCAGGCGGGCGGCTCGCGACTGACCGAGACCGGGCTGTCGCTGGGTACGCCGCACTATGTGAGTCCAGAGCAGGCGGCCGGAGATCGCGAATTGGATGCCCGAACCGACGTTTACTCGCT
Organism: Gemmatimonadota bacterium; assembly: GCA_039589995.1. Lineage (GTDB taxonomy): Bacteria > Gemmatimonadota > Gemmatimonadetes > Palauibacterales > KS3-K002 > JBDHGH01. Next base: position 162 of record JBDHGH010000023.1, read on the forward strand.
GGGCGCGGTAACCTACGAAATGCTCACCGGCGACCCGCCGCACACCGGGAACACGATGCAGGCCATCGTCGCGAAGGTGCTGACGGAGGACCCCAGCCCCATCGCTCGTACGCGCCAAATGGTTCCGCCCAACGTCGATGCGGCGGTCCAGAGAGCGTTGGCCAAGAGCCCGGCGGATCGGTTCAAGACCGCCTCGGACTACGCGGCGGCGCTGACCAACCCGTCGTTCACGATTCCGCAAGCTGCGGTAGAGGTCTCGGAGGCGGAGGCCCAGCGCAGCAGCCGGGCCACGCCGCTGGCGGTTGTTATGACGGTTGTGGCGATCGTCGCCACCGGTGCCGCGCTCTTCGGTTTCATGCGAGAGATGCCGAAGCCGGTGGCCCGCTTCGCCCTGGCGCTACCGGAAGCCGAGGCTCTGCGGACCGTCGACTTCGGGCTACGACTCGCCATTTCGCCCGACGGCTCGCGCATAGTGTACGTCGGGCCAGGCGAAAGGAACATTCAGCTCTGGGTGCGCGAGCGTGACCAACTGAACGCGCAGCCGCTTCCCGGTACCGAGAGTGGAAGAAACCCGTTCTTCTCACCTGACGGCGAGCAGATCGGCTTCTTCACCGATAACCCCTGGACCCTCAAGGTCACTTCGCTCAGCGGAGCGCCCCCCATTACGCTCAGCGATTCGATGCTGGGATCCGGCGGCGCGGCCTGGGGGCCCGATGGCTATCTGTACATAGACACGGATATGGGAGGCCTGCAGAGGATGCCCGCCAGCGGTGGCCCGCGCGAGGTCGTCGTGCCTCTGGACGCGGAGCGCAATGAGATCGGTGTCGCCTGGCCCGAGGCTCTTCCAAACGGCAAGGGCGTCCTCTTCCGAATGCGCGGCGCCGGTCAGGAACTGCATGAGTACGACATAGTCGTCGTGAACGTGGAGACGGGCGAGCGCAAAACCCTCGTGCGCGGGCTGGTGGGGCGCTACGCGGCATCCGGGCATCTCGTTTATGCCACCGCCGACGGGAATCTTCTCGCGGCGCCGTTCGATCAAGACAAGCTCGAGATGACGGGCTCGCCTACCCCGCTTTTGGAAGGCTTGGGTGTGGGTCCCCGGGGCGGCGTCGACTTCCGGTTCTCTACCTCAGGCACCCTGGTATATGCCACGGGCTCGGCTGCCGGGGCCGCGGACCTGGTGTGGGTGAACCGGCAAGGAACGTCGGAACTGGTTGACCCCGACTGGGAAGGGAATCGCCGTGTCCAGTCCATCGCGCTGTCACCCGACGGTACACAGTTGGCCGCCAGCCTCATATCGTCGACGGGGGGCGGCGAGCACGTTTGGGTGAAACAGCTTGATAAGGGGCCTGCGTCGCGGATCACCTTTGAGGGCAGTCTCAACAACCGGCCCAGCTGGAGTCCCGACGGTGGATCGGTGCTGTTCGTGTCCGACGATCGGGCCGAGGCCATTAGTCTGTACCGAAAGCGGGCCGACGGCACCGGGCCGGCGGAGTTCCTGGCGACACACCCGCTCTCGCTGTCGGAGGGCCTGCAGTCTCCCGACGGACGCTGGCTGGTGGTGCGGACGAGCAGCGCCCTCCGGGGTAGCGGAGACATCATGGCGCTGGAGATCGGAGTTGATACGGCCCTGGTCCCGCTGCTGGCGACCCGGTTCGGCGAAGTGACCCCCGCGCTGTCGCCGGACGGAAGGTACCTGGCCTATGCGTCGAACGAGTCGGGGCGCCGCGAGATATACGTGCGGCCCTTCCCCAACGTGGACGAAGCGCGCTGGCAGGTATCGACGAACGGCGGCATCGAGCCGGTGTGGGCGAACAGCGGTCGGGAACTGTTCTACTTCAACTTCAACGACGAATTGGTGGCCGCACAGGTGCAGACGACTCCGACCTTCACGGTGGGAGACCAACGAGCGCTCTTCTCGACGATCATTTATGGAAGTTTCGGTGTGCATCAGTCCTATGCCGTCAGTCCCGACGACCAGCGGTTTATCATGATGCGATTCGAGGGCTCGACCGACGCGGGTCTGGTGATCGTCCAGAACTTTTTCGAGGAACTCGAAGCCAAAGTAGCGAATTAGATGCGGCACACCTAGTTTCTTGAGCTTCGCATTCAATCTTCGCCTACCAACTCCGGGATAGCCATGGACAAGTACATCTCCCGCATCGTGCTGCTGCTGACCGCGCTCGCCGTCCCTGGTGACGTGCTCACAGCGCAAGAAACCGACTCGCGCCTAGGGCAGACGAACATCAAGGCCTTCGCGTTCCGTAACATCGGACCCGCTATCAATGGAGGACGCATCGCCGATATCGCCATCCACCCCGGGAACCGCAACGTGTGGTACGTGGCGGTCGGCTCGGGCGGCGTGTGGAAGACCGAGAACGCCGGCACCACGTGGCAGCCGATCTTCGACGATCAACCCTCCTATTCGATCGGCTCGCTCGCCATCGATCCGAGCGAACCCTCCACAGTCTGGGTGGGCACGGGTGAAAACGTGGGGGGCAGGCACGTGGGGTACGGCGACGGCGTGTACAAGAGCCCCGACGGCGGCCGCACCTGGCAAAACAAGGGCCTCGGGAACACCGAGCACATCTCCACGATGCTGGTGCACCCTAAGAACTCGGAAATCGTCTGGGTGTCGGCTCAAGGACCGCTGTGGACTCCCGGCGGTGAGCGCGGCCTTTACAAGACCGCTGACGGCGGCGAGACCTGGCGTAAGGTGCTGGGTGACGACGAGTGGACCGGTGTGACGGACATAGCCATGGATCCGCGGGACCCCGACGTCCTCTATGCCGCTACCTGGCAGCGCCATCGAACGGTAGCCGCCTACTTGGGCGGCGGTCCGGGCTCCGGAGTCCATAAAAGCGTCGACGGCGGCGAGACGTGGACCGAGGTCACCACCGGCTTGCCGTCCTCTAGTATGGGGAAGATTGGGCTCGCCATCTCACCGCAGGACCCGGACATCGTCTACGCGGCCATCGAGCTCGATCGTCGTTCGGGCGGCGTGTACCGTTCCACGAACCGGGGTGCGTCGTGGACGAAGATGTCCGACGCCGTCTCCGGTGCCACCGGGCCGCACTACTACCAGGAGCTCTATGCCTCGCCGCACCGGTTCGGGCGAATCTACCTGGTGAGCAACGTGACGCTCATGTCCGATGACCACGGCGCGACTTTCGGGCGGATGAACGTGCAGAGTAGGCATGTCGATGATCACGCCATCGCGTTCCAGAAGGACAACCCGAAATATTTGTTGGTCGGCAGCGACGGTGGCCTCTACGAGACCTACGACGACATGGAGACGTGGCGGTTCATCCGCAATCTCCCTCTCATGCAGTACTACAAGATCTCCGTGGACGATGCCGAGCCGTTCTATTTCGTTTACGGTGGCACGCAGGACAACGGATCCAACGCCGGCCCGTCGCGCACCGACAACGAGCACGGCATCCGCAACGCCGACTGGTTCACGACGCTGGGTGCGGACGGCCATGGCTCGGCCACCGAGCCGGGCAATCCCGACATCATCTACGCCGAGACGCAGCAGGGCGGCCTGCACCGTGTGGATCGAATCACGGGTGAACAGGTCTTCATCCAGCCGCAGGCCCGGGAGGGCGAGGGCTTAGAGCGGTACAACTGGGACGCGCCGATCGAGATCAGTCCGCACGACCCGCAGCGAATCTACTTCGCTTCGCAGCGCGTGTGGCGCACGGACGATCGGGGTGACAGCTGGACCCCCATCTCCGGCGACCTGACTCGGAACCAGGAGCGGATAACGCTCCCGATCGTGGGCCGACAACAGAGCTGGGACAACGCCTGGGACATCTCGGCGATGTCCACCTACAACACGGTCACGTCTCTGGCCGAGTCGCCCCTCGTGGAGGGCCTGATCTACGCCGGTACCGATGACGGCTTACTGCAGGTGACCGAGGATGGTGGTGCGAACTGGCGCCGCCTGGAGGTCGGCGACATCCGCGGCGTTCCCGGTACGGCGTTCGTCAACGACATCAAGGCCGATCTGTTCGACGCGAATACCGTTTACATGGCGCTCGACAATCACAAGTACGGCGACTTCCGTCCCTACCTGGTGAAGAGCACGGACCGGGGTCGCTCGTGGCGGTCGGTCGCCGGTAACCTGCCGGACCGGCACCTCGTGTGGCGGGTCGTGCAGGATCACGTGAACCCGCAGCTGCTGTTCGCCGCGACGGAGTTCGGTGTCTTCTTCACGGTAGACGGCGGCGGCGAGTGGATCGAGCTCGAGGGTGGAATGCCCACCATCTCGCTCAGAGACATCACGATCCAGCGCACCCACGAGGACCTGGTCGCCGGCTCGTTCGGACGCGGAATCTTCATCCTCGACGACTACACACCTCTGCGGGAGTTGACCGCGGAGGTGCTGGGCCGCGATGCGGCCCTCTTCCCGGTCCGGACGGCGCTCTGGTACGCGCCGAAGGAACTGATGCACTCCGCGGGAGATGACGAATACCAGGCGGAGAACCCGCCGTTCGGCGCCGTGTTCACCTATCACCTGCGCGACGGCTACCAGTCGATGGAGGCGGAGCGGAAAGAACGGGAACGCGAGGTCGAGGAGAGCGAAAACGTCCCGTTCCCCGGCTGGGACGCGCTGGAGCAGGAGATGCGGGAGCAAGGTCCCGCCGTCCTGATCGTCGTTCGGGACGCGGCAGGCACCGTCATCAATCGCGTGAGCGGGCCCACGTCCGCCGGCTTCCATCGGGTGAGCTGGGCCCTGCGGTACGCGCCGAAGAACGTGATCGAACTGGAGGATCCATCGGGCGGTAGAGGCTTCTGGGCGCCTTCCGGGACTTACACCGCGACACTCGTCAAGGTCGAGGAGGGCGAGGTGAGCGAGCTCGCCGGTCCCGTCTCGTTCGAGGTGCGGCCGCTAAGGGATGGGGCGCTGCCAGGGGCGTCTGACGAAGTCATCGCCACGTTCCGTGCGGAATTGGAGTCGTTTCAGCACGACCTCGCACGGACGGACAATCTCCTAGACGAGCTGATCCAGAAGGTGGAGGCGATGCAAACGGCCCTCGCGCGGGCCGAAAGTGACGATCCGCAACTCGCCGCACGACTGTACCAGACGCGTCTGGAGCTGTTGGACTTGCGGGAGACGATGGAGGGGAGCGAGGCAAAGGACGAGATCGGCGAGCGCGATCCTCCGTCGCCCGGAAACCGGTTCTCCGTGGGTGTACGCGGTCTCAACACGAGCTACGGACCCACCGAACTGCATCGCACCACGGTTCAGGCGGGCCGGAACGAGCTCGCCGCGCTCCGGAGCGAGCTGGACCGGATCGCCGAGCAGGTGATGCCGGAGCTCGAGCGTGCGCTCGAGGCGGCGGGAGCGCCACCCATAGAAGGTATCGGGCGGTAGCTCAGCGGCAGAGTCGGCAACAGAAGGTGGTCTGGTAGTCGTTCAGAACTTCTTTGAGGAACTCAAAGCCAAGGTAGCGAATAAATGGCGAGCATCACCGAAGCATTGAAGGTGGCCCTGGGCGATCGCTATGTGATCGAGGAAGAGGTCGGGGCGGGGGGCATGGCCACGGTCTACCTGGCCCACGACATCAAGCACGACCGAAACGTCGCACTGAAGGTTCTGCGTCCTGAGTTGGCCGCGGTGATCGGGGCCGAGCGGTTCCTCAACGAGATCAAGGTGACGGCCAACCTGCAGCACCCCCACATCCTTCCGCTCCATGACTCTGGCGAGGCGGACACGTTCCTGTATTACGTGATGCCGTTCGTGGAGGACGACACGCTCCGCGACAAACTGAGTCGGGAAAAGCAGCTGGGTATCGACGACGCCATCGAGATCACCCGGGGCGTCGCCTCGGCCCTCGATTACGCGCACCGGCAAGGTGTAATTCATCGCGACATCAAGCCCGAGAACATCCTCATCCACGACGACCAGCCGCTGGTGGCCGACTTCGGCATCGCCCTGGCGGTGAGCGCCGCCGGCGGCAGTCGTTTGACGGAAACCGGCCTGAGCATCGGGACACCGCACTACATGAGCCCCGAGCAGGCGATGGGCGACCGCGAGCTGGACGCGCGCTATGAGATGCTCACCGGTGACCCGCCGTACCAGGGGAACACGGCCCAGGCCATTGTCGCGAAGGTGATCACCGAGAAAGCGACGCCGGTTACAGTGACGCGCGACACGGTACCGGTGCACGTGGACGTTGCGATCCAGAAGGCGTTGGCGAAGCTACCTGCCGACCGCTTCTCGTCTGCGTCCGATTTCTCGGAAGCGTTGATGCGCCCCGGCTCCGTAACACTGCAGCCGACGGCGGTCGCACCCGAGGTGGCCGCTCCGAAATCGTCATCGCGGAACCTTCTCGGCTGGGCGGCGGTGCTGGCCCTGGCTGTGGCCGTCGCGGCGATGGGATGGATGAGAAGGACCCCCGAGCCCGAGCCCGTTCGTCTGGACGTGACCCTGCCGGACTTCGCAGGCTCGCCGTTTGGACCTTCGATGGCAATATCCTCGGACGGTTCGGTCCTCGTCTACTTGGCTTCGGTGGACGCAGGCGGCACGCCGCTGGTGGTGCGCCGCTTGTCGCAGCTCGGTACAACACCGCTGACGGGCACGCAGGACGGGTTGATACCCTTCCTCTCGCCCGATGGGCAGCACGTCGGCTACCTGGCCGATCAATCGCAGATTCGGCGGGTTCCAGTCATAGGAGGACCTCCTATTACTGTAGCCGACTCGGCCGGGGGCAGCGGAACTTGGGGCGACGACGGCTATATCTACTTCACCCATGCGAGCACGGGGATCGCCCGCGTGCCGGAGGACGGTGGTACCATCGAGGTGCTCACTCAGTCGGACACCGCCTCAGCGGTCTTTGCCCAGAGTTGGTTGGACGCGCTTCCAGGTGCGCGCGGCATCATCTACACCGACCTACGATTCCCACTTCCTAATTCCGATATCGCCGTGCTCGACCTGGAAACAAGAGAGTCCAGGGTCCTTTTCCGAGGTACGTACGCGCGTTACGCAGAGTCCGGCCACCTCGTCTATACGCGGGCTGATGGAGCCCTCATGGCCGTGCCGTTCGACGCGGGCCGACTGGAAATCGTCGGTTCACCTGTGGCGTTGGTGGAAGGCGTACCCATCAAGACGTTTGGGTCAGCCGAGTTTGCGTTGTCGCAAAGCGGTACGCTGATCTACGGGATCGGAATCGGCCGGTCCGGAGTCGCGTTGGTCGATCGCGCGGGTACCGAACGACTGATCCCGGGGATCGAGCAATCCCTGCTGTACCCCCGCGTCTCGCCCGACGGTACCCGATTGGCTCTGGAGGGTCAGGGCACCACGGGTAACGACATCTGGACCTACAACCTGCGCGATTCGACTCTATCACGATTGACGTTCGAGGGTTTCAACATCTATCCGGAGTGGTTGCCGGATGGTCGGACTATATCGTTCTCGCGTTCTGAGTCCTCGGGTTCCCCCGATCGTAACATCTTCATCAAGCCCGCCGACGGCAGCGGTCAGGCCGAGGTGGTGGCCCAGCTACCGCAGTCGCAAGTCGAAGGGCTCTGGTCGCCAGACGGCGAATGGTTGATCCTCAGACAGGGGGACCGCGGGCGCGGACAGAACGCGAACCTGACGGCTCTGCGTTTGGGTACATCGGAGGAACCGATCGAGATTCTCAGCACCCCTTTCATGGAGCGGTCACCGGCGCTCTCGCCGGACGGCCGATGGCTGGCGTACGCATCGGGCGAGTCCGGCCGCGACGAAGTGTACGTGCGGCCGTTCCCGGGGCCCGGCGGAAGGTGGCAGATATCCACCAGTGGTGGAGGCGAGCCTCGCTGGGCGCACAGTGGGCGCGAACTGTTTTACCGCTCGGGCAACGACCTCATCTCGGTGGAAGTGAGAACGGAACCTTCTTTCGAGGTCGGCACCCGGAAGCGTTTGTTTTCGGCGGGGGGCTACCTGCTGAATCCAAACCACGCGGGCTACGACGTGTTTCCCGATGACCAGACGTTCGTGTTCGTTCACAGCGTCGGAGAGGCGCAGCGAACCGTGATGGTGCTCAACTGGTTCGGCGAGTTGCGTCGGCGCACCGAGGACTGAACGTCGTAGACGAGGCCTGAATCTAACTGCGCTGGAGGTACCATCATGTCGGCGACCCAGTCAGGCGCGAACACCGATACGGGTGTGGAGAAGCCCCGGCATTCCGACATAGACGCTTGGGGTCTGACGCACCCCGGCAAAGTGCGAACGGACAACAAGGACCACTACTTTCTCGGTTCTCTGTCGCGCGGCGTGGTGGCTGATCTTACGAGTATCTCGGACGATCCGCAGTCGGTGGTGGAACCGGAACGTCTAGCCTCGTTCGCGATGATCGCCGACGGCGTTGGCAAGGGCGCGGGAGGCGAGGAGGCGAGTCGCCTGGCCGTGCAGGCGCTGATCCAGCACATGTCATCGGGATTCCAGGAGGCTTACGAAGCGCCACCCGCTACGCGACGACACTGACGATGTTCTTGGGACTGTGGCCCCACGCTTACCTGCTGCAAGTGGGGGACAGCCGCTGCTACCTGTTCCGGGACGGCGAGCTGACGCAGATCACACGCGACCAGACCATGGCGCAGGATCTCATCGACCAGGGGATCCTCACTCAAGAGAAAGCGCCGAACACCCGCTGGGCGCATGTGCTTTCCAGTGCCATCGGCGGTGATGAGGCGCACCCCGTGGTCACACGGATCGTCCGTCAGTGGGGGACGATCGTATTGCTGTGCACCGACGGTCTGACCAAGCACGTATCCGACGAGCGCATCGCCGAGTTGTTGGGGTCCATGACGAACGCGAGGGAGACGTGTGAGAAGTTGCTGCAGGAGGCGTTGGATGAGGGGGGGACGGATAATATCACGATGATTATTGGGCGAACGGTTAAGCCGAAGTGAATTTTGCTTGGGTCGGGCTTGGTGTGGGAGTAGGTGAGTAAACGAGTAATAGAGCAATCGAGTAATTGAGATTGAAGTGTTGGATGGTTGCGCCGAAGTGGCACAACGGACGAAGGCAGGAGAGTGAATGTCGAGTATTACTGAGGCGTTGAAGGTGGCCCTGGGTGACCGGTATGTGATCCAGGAGGAAGTCGGAGCCGGCGGCATGGCCACGGTCTATGTGGCCCATGACGAGAAGCACGATCGCAAGGTCGCGTTGAAAGTCTTGCGGCCGGAGCTTGCCGCGGTGATCGGAGCCGAGAGGTTCCTGAACGAGATCAAGGTCACCGCCAACCTGCAGCATCCCCACATCCTGCCGCTGCACGATTCGGGAGAGGCGGAGTCGTTTCTGTACTACGTGATGCCGTTCGTCGAGGGTGACACGCTTCGGGATAAACTCGATAGGGAGAAACAGCTCGGCATCGATGACGCCGTCGAGATCGCTCGCGGTGTGGCGTCGGCCCTGGACTACGCGCACCGACAGGGTGTCATCCATCGAGACATCAAGCCCGAGAACATTCTCATCCACGACGGTCAACCGCTGGTGGCCGACTTCGGCATCGCGCTGGCGGTGAGCGCGGCGGGCGGTGCCAGGCTGACCGAGACGGGTCTCAGCATCGGGACGCCTCACTACATGAGTCCCGAGCAGGCGATGGGCGACCGCGAGCTGGATGCGCGGAGCGATGTGTATTCGCTGGGCGCAATGCTTTACGAGATGCTGGCCGGCGATCCGCCGTACCAAGGGAGCACGGCCCAGGCCATCGTGGCCAAGGTGATCACCGAGAAGGCACCGCCCGTCACAACGACGCGGGACACGGTGCCGCCGAACGTATCGGCGGCGATTCAGAAGTCGCTTGCGAAGTTGCCCGCCGACCGGTTCGCGTCAGCTGCGGAGTTCGCCGACGCGCTGACGAACGCTTCGTATACCATGCCCACGGCCGTTGCAGCCGCCGCGGAGGCCGAGCCGGCCCCGCGGGGGCGTTTCGGCGTTGGCGTGCTTGCGGCTATCGGGGCCGCGGCGGTGATCGCTGCCGCCTTCATCGGCCGAGCAACCGCCCCCGACCCGCCGGACCGTCTGATTCGTTTTGGTGTGTCGGCGCCGGATAGCGTTTCCGTCGTCGGACGGTGCTGCGGGCGGTCCATCGCTTTGTCGCCGGACGGGGCGCGTCTGGTTTTCGTGGGCACCGGGGCCGGCTCGGAGGGCCCGCTGTATCGGCGCGAGATTGGGCGGCTCGTTGCCGAGCCTATCCCCGGCACTGACGGTGGATCCGTCCCGTTCTTCTCGCCGGACGGGCGTTGGCTCGGGTTCTTCCACGATGGCTACCTGCGAAAAGTCTCGATGGCCGGGGGACCACCCGTTCCTATCGCCGAGACATCAGGTGCCAACGGTGCCAGTTGGGGTGACAACGAACTCATCGTCTTTGCTCGAGACGGGGCTCTTTTCACCGTGCCCGCCGCCGGCGGTGAACCGACCCCGGCTACCGATCCGAACGCGATCACCGACTATCGACATCCCCACATGCTGCCCGGAGGACGAGCCGCGCTGCTGTCCGTGCTCGGCGGTGGCGGCCTGGATGCGATTCGCATCGCCAGCATAGATCTCGAGAGCGGTGTGATCGACACCATCGGTTTCGGGACCCGCGCCGAGTACACGAACGGGTATCTCGTCTTCACGGGAGAGGACCAGACTCTCCTGGCGCAGCCGTTCGACGCTAAGACGCTTCGCACCACCGGTCAGGCGGTCGCTCTCCTCGACGCCGTGATGTTCCGCGGCAACGCGGGGATGCCCGAATTCACCCTTTCCAGCAGCGGGTCTCTGGCGTACCAACCTGGAGCGGGAGGCGGCGCCGAGGAGCTGTTGCTCGGCGGGCAATCTGGCCGCGTGGAGATTCCGCTTCCGGAAGCCGGCGACCTCGAGGATCCCGAGTTCTCGCCAGACGGCCGCCGCATCGCCTTGGTCTTCACGGATGTAGGGACGAGCCAGGATGTATGGGTTTTCGAGACCGAGCAAGGCACGCTGAGTCGGCTGACAGTGGAGGGGCGCCACCGATCGACGGTCTGGACTCCGGACGGTCAGCGAGTCGCGTTCGCCAGTGACCGCGATGGCCATTGGCAAGTCTACTGGAAGCCTTTCGACGGCAGCGGAACGGCCGAGCGACTTCTCGTCACGGACTTCGTCACCGACCCCCAATCCTGGACGCCCGATGGCCGAACGTTGCTCTTCGTGGGTGTCCGCGAAGGTACGGGCCGTGACATCGGCATGATCGCGGTGGGCGATTCGACGCCGACCTGGATCCTCGCCACGGAATTCGACGAGACCCAGGCGCAGGTCTCACCCGACGGCCGGTGGATGGCGTACATGTCCGACATCTCCGGCGAGGAGGAAGTGTATGTGCAGGCGATGGGTGGAGAAGGACGCCGCTACCAGGTCTCCACCGACGGCGGCGAATCTCCGCATTGGAGCCCGGACGGCCGCACGCTTTACTACGTGTCGAGCGTGACGCTGTTGGCGGCGTCCGTGGTGACCGACCCCGAGTTCCGGGTGACGTCGCGAGAAGAGCTGTTCGGTGGCATGACCGACGTGCATGACCATACCGTGAACTACGACGTCCACCCGAATGGTGAGGAACTCCTCGTCATCGGCCAGAGGGGTGGGCCGGGCGGCAGTCGAATCGTATGGGTCCTCGATTGGATGGAGATCGTGCGCGACATGGGGGCCGGGAACTAGGTCGTAAAACGCAGCAGCCAGGAGAGCGAATGGCGAGCATCACTGAAGCGTTGAAGGTAGCACTGGGCGATCGTTATGTGATCCAGCAGGAGGTCGGTGCAGGGGGGATGGCCACGGTTTACGTGGCTCATGACGAGAAGCACGATCGCAAGGTCGCGTTGAAGGTGCTGCGTCCCGAGTTGGCCGCCGTAATCGGGGCCGAGCGTTTCCTGAACGAAATCAAGGTCACCGCCAACCTGCAGCATCCTCATATCCTGCCGCTGCACGATTCGGGTGAGACGGAGTCGTTCCTCTACTACGTGATGCCCTTCGTCGAGGGGGACACACTCCGCGACAAGCTGGAGCGGGAAAAGCAGCTTGGCATCGAAGACGCCATCGAGATCGCTCGCGGTGTTGCCTCGGCCCTGGACTATGCGCACCGGCAGGGTGTGATCCATCGTGACATCAAGCCGGAGAACATCCTCATCCACGACGGTCAGCCGCTGGTGGCCGACTTCGGGATCGCGCTGGCGGTGAGCGCGGCGGGCGGTGCCAGGCTGACCGAGACGGGTCTCAGCATCGGGACGCCTCATTACATGAGCCCCGAGCAGGCGATGGGCGACCGCGAGCTGGATGCGCGCAGCGACGTATATTCGCTGGGCGCAATGCTTTACGAGATGCTGGCCGGCGACCCGCCGTACCAGGGGAGCACGGCGCAGGCCATCGTGGCCAAGGTGATCACCGAGAAGGCGCCGCCGTTGACGACGACTCGCGACACGGTACCGCCCAATGTTTCGTTCGCCGTGCAGAAGTCGCTGGCGAAGTTGCCCGCCGATCGCTTCGGGTCCGCATCCGATTTCGCTGATGCGCTGACGAAGCCGGGATACGTCGACACGTCGATGACCAGACGCATCGAGGAGGCGGCGGTGCCTGCGGGCGTCGAGCCTGGAAGAACCTTCTCCACGAGACAGTTCGGTGCGCTCGCCGCGCTGGCGGTCATCGCCATCGGCGCTGCCGCCTGGGGATGGCTGCGACCGTCACCGGAATCTCTGCTGTCACGTTTCGCCATCAACCTTCCGGAAGATCAGGACGTGGCGGCAAACCACGATGGGACCGCGCTGGTTCTGTCACCCGATGGCGAACGCTTCGTGTACACAGGACCGGATCGCCAACTCCTCGTGCGCGAGCTCGGTCAGCTGCAGGCGCGGATATTACCCGGCACGGAAGCCGCACGCGCGCCGTTCTTCTCGCCCGACGGAGAATGGGTCGGCTTCTTCTCCAACGGAGCCCTCAGGAAAGTGGCTTTGAGTGGCGGCCCACCGCTGACCATCGCTGAAGTGGGCAGCGGCGGATTCCGCGGAGCGACGTGGACGGAGGACGATATGATCGTCTTCACGCCAAACACGACCAGCCCGTTGATGATCGTCAGTGCTGCGGGCGGAGAGCCCACCGCCCTGACGCGTTTGGACTCGGCTTCGACGGCGAACAGTCATCGCTGGCCCGAGGCGCTTCCGGGTGGCGAAGCGGTTGCTTTCGTCGTCTTCACCGGCCAGAACGACGACGCGAGCCTCGCCGCGGCCTCGCTGGAATCCGGCGAGGTCAAGCGCTTCCCCATAGTCGGACTCCAACCGCGGTATGCCAGCACCGGTCATCTCGTCTACGGTACGGCGGACGGCTCGCTGGTCGCGGTCCCCTTCGACGTGAACAACCTGGAAGTGACCGGGCCACCCGTCTCGCTGTTGGAGGGGCTGATGGTGCGGCCATCGGCAGCGGTGGAGTACGCGATGTCACTCTCCGGCGCGCTGGCCTACCTGGGCGGCGTTGCGCCCGAGCTCACGCTGGTTGCGGTGGACCGAAACGGAATAGAGGAAACGATCGTTGGGGAGCTGCAGACCCCGGAAGGGCCCCGCGTATCGCCCGACGGGCGTCGACTGGCCGTCTCACGGCAGGAGAGCGGTAATACGGATATCTGGTTGTACGATTTTCTCGAGCGCACGATGACCCGCATGACGTTCGAGGGCAATAATCGCTACCCCACGTGGACACCGGACGGGGATCGGATCGCCTTTTCGGCCGGGAACCGGGAAGGGGTGGGCGTCAGGGATTTCTTCTGGGTCCTCGCTGACGGGAGCGGAACGGCTGAGCGACTGTTTGGCACGCCGGCCGCGCAGTGGGAAATCTCGTGGGCGCCGGACGGCGAAACGATGATCATGCGCCAATCGGATGGCTCGGGTACCCGTAGCATCTACTCTCTGAAGCCAGGCGGCGATGCCGAACCACAGCCCCTCGTGATCAGCGACTTCAACGAGCGTTCGCCCATGATATCGCGTGACGGGCTCTGGCTCGCCTACACGTCCAACGAGTCCGGGCGCGACGAGATCTATGTGCGACCCCTCCCGGGCCCGGGGGGGAAACGCCAGGTTTCCATCGACGGTGGGACGGAACCCCTGTGGTCGCTGGACGGTTCGGAGTTGATCTATCGGGGCGCGGATGCAAACATGTACGCTGTACCGATCCGTACCTCTCCTACGCTCTCGGTGGGCCAGCACTCGGTGCTCTTCGAGGACGTGTACGTGCGAAATCCGCAGCACACCAACTACGACCTGAATCCCACCGACGGGCGCCTCGTCATGCTTAGAGGCTCGTCACAGTCGACCGACTTCGTGGTCGTTCTGAACTGGTTCCAGGAGTTGAAGGAGCGTATGGAGCGCTAGTGACTGACCCGAACTCAACTCCGCCTCAGACCATGCTGGAACGCGCACGCCATGCGCGGTTGTTGCGCATCCTGCTGGTCTATTTGGGCGCCTCGTTCGCTGTTCTGGAGGCGATCGATCTGCTGGGCGACAAGCTGGGTTTACCCGCGTGGGTCTTCTCGGGTGCGGTGGTGCTGCTGTTGATCGGGCTCCCGATCATCATCGCGACGTCGCTGATCCAGGCGAGCGGGCCCGTTGCTGTCGATTCTGCGGTTGGTGTTTCTTCAGGCCAACGCCCACAAGCTACCCGTCGCCTGTTCACCTGGCGCAATGCCATCACCGGCGGAGTGGTGGCCTTTGCGCTCTGGGGTGCGGCGGTCGCGGGTTGGATGCTCTTCGGCCCAGACGCGGGCGCTGCATCGGGCGGTGAGACGGAGATCAGCTCGCTGGCTGTTCTGCCTTTCGCGGACATGAGCCCGGACGGTTCCGCCGAATACCTCGGCGATGGTGTGGCCGAGACCCTGATCGATGCGCTCACCAAGGTGGAGGGACTGCGGGTCGCGGCCCGCACATCGGCCTTCTCGTTCAAGGGCAAGAACGAGGACATTCGGACCATCGGCGAGCAGCTGAACGTGAACGCGGTGCTGGAGGGCAGCGTCCAGACGGCGGGCAACCGCGTCCGTATCACCGCGCAGCTGATCGAAGTAGAAGACGGTTTCCACCTCTGGTCGCAGGTCTACGAAAGCGAGCTCGAGGACGTTTTTGCCGTACAAGATGAGGTGGCTCGCTCGGTCGTCTCGGCACTCGAGCTGACCCTTGCCGGCGATTCGGGTCAGACCATTGTCGAATCGGGAACAGAGAGCCTCGAAGCCTACGACTACTACTTGCTGGGCCTTCACCACTGGCACAACCGAACGCCGAACGATATCGGGAAGGCGATCGACTATTTCGAGCAGGCAATCGAAGCGGATTCGCAATACGCGCGGGCTTGGAGTGGTCTCGCATCCTCACATTTGTTGAGCATTCCGGGTCAGTACCGCGTGCCCGGCGTTACCTGGGCGGCGGGCCTGATCCGGTCCGAGCGGGCCGCGCGCCGGGCGCTTGCACAAAATGAACAGCTGGCCGAAGCGCATACCGTTCTTGGGTTCATACACAGCCATCGTTGGGAGTGGGAGGAAGCAGAGCGGGAGTACCGGCGCTCGATCCGTTTGGATCCCCACTACGCCACCGCGCATCAATGGTACGCGGCATACTTGGCGGGCATGGGTCGAACGCCTGAAGCGGTCGCCGAAATCCGCCGGGCTCACGAACTCGACCCGCTGTCACTAATCGTAAACGTTTGGTTGGCGCTGGTTCTCGAGGCGGCCGGGGAGTTGACAGAGGCGGCCGCTGCGTACGAGCGGACCCTCGAGTTGTATCCCAACCACTCTCGCCCCCACCGGGATGCCTTCCTCTTCTTTGCGTCTCGTGGGGACTTCGAACGAGCCGCGATTCACATTCGTCGCTACGTTGAGATCGCAGAAGGCGACGGGGTACTCGCCGGCCGCTTGGCGAACGGAATTCGGTCCCCGGTTGAGCGATCCAAGACGATCTTCGAGATCATCGACCGGATGCCGGGGGAGTTCGGTGACGTGCGGCGGTTGGACCTCCTGACGCTGGCGAGCAAGCCGGAACAGGCTCTTACGGAACTCGAGGCGCATACGGCCGTGGCCGATAGCGGCTGGATTGCAGAAGCGCTCGGCGTGTACGTTCGCAATCCCGAACTGCGCGCCGACCCCCGCTTTCAAGCCGCACTTCGTCACATGGGCCTTCGCTGAACCCAGTCGAACCTTTCCGACGGTCGTACTGTCTAATCACCCGACGCCCTGGACGACCCCGAGATCGGAGCGAGAATCATGACTCGGCTGCGATACGTCTCTGCCTTTCTGTTGCTCTGTCTGATGATATCGTACCCGTTGCTGGCACAGGACGAGCCTGCCGGGCCACCTGATCTGTCCGAGTCCGAAAAGCTCTACGGGCTGTCGCTGATCTGGCAGGAGGCCAACTACAACTTCGCGTTCTTCGACCAGGTCCCCGACCTGGATTGGGACAGCGCCTATCAGGCCTTCATCCCGCGAGTGCTGGTCACGGAATCCACGTACGATTACTACCAGGAGCTCAAGCAGTTCGTCGCTTTGCTGGAAGACGGGCATACCCGAGTCTGGCTCTCGGGACAGCCGGGTCAATACGAATCCTATCCCTGGGTCCTCACCGAGAACGTCCAGGGGAAGGTGTTGGTCTCGAACGTGGGCGCTTCGCTAAGCGATGAGCTTCCAGTCCACTCTTTGATCGAGACCATCGACGGCGAACCGGCGGCCGAGCATGCGCTGGAGGAGCGATTACGGTACACGTTCTCCAGCACGGAGTACGATCGGGTCGACCGGGTCATGGCGGAAGCACTCAACGGCCCACCCGACCAGCCGGTGCGGATCGGGTACGTCACTCCGGGCGGCGAGAAGCGCGAGCTGAGTTTGGATCGCGACCGGCGAACCCGGGAGGACGAGTGGCTGCTTCCCACTAGCTCGACACGCCCGCGCTTCGAGTTGCGCTGGCTGAACGACGGGATCGCCTACGTCGCACTCAACACCTTCAACGACGCAGGCGTGGCCGACGACTTCGAGGCCGCGCTTCCCGAGCTGTACGATGCGAAGGCGCTGGTCGTAGACATCCGCAAAAACGGAGGCGGGAACAGCAGCAACGGGTATCGCATCGCCGCTTACCTGACGGACGACACGTTGCAGACCTCGGCCTGGAAGACTCGTGAGCACCGTGCCGCCCACAAGGCGTGGGGCCGATTCAACGAGCGCTACAAAGACTACGCCGAGATGAACGCCTGGTACGACGGGGGTACTCACGGAGCGGTGGCGCCGGCGGAGGGTCGCCGGCTGATCGTGCCCACCGTGGTGCTTCAGGAGCATGCGACGTTCTCGGCGGCCGAGGACTTTCTAATCGCCATCGAGAAGATCCCGCAGATCACGACCGTCGGACGACCCAGCGGTGGAAGCACGGGTCAACCTCTGGGCATTGATCTCCCGGGCGGTGGCCGAGCGAACATCTGCACGAAACGAGACACCTATCCCGACGGCCGTGATTTCGTTGGCATCGGAATCGCACCCGATATCTTCGTCGAGGCTAGGGTCGAGGACGTGCAAAAGAGTCGTGACCCGGCCCTCGATCGAGCGCTGGAGCTGTTGCGCAGCCAGTTGTCCGAGTAGTCCAGATTCGCCAGTTTCAGGCGTATTTTGCCACAATGTCACATCAGCTGGAGGTCGTATCATGCGCCGTCGTGTAGATCTGCTCGCCGCTGCACTCGCCCTCGTTATGGTAGCTTGCGTTACACAGCCTTCGAGCGCCCTTGCCCAGACCGGTGAGAATCAACAGGGGGTCCTCGGTTTCTACCGCTTTCCGGCACTACATGGTCAGACGATCGTGTTCGCCGCCGAAGGCGACCTGTGGAAGGTGTCGACCCAGGGCGGGGTAGCCGAGCGTCTTACCACCCACGCCGCCGGCGAAACCGATCCGATCATCTCTCCGGACGGGATGACGCTGGCCTTCACGGCCCGTTACGAGGGCCCGGGCGAGCTGTACACCATGCCATTGAGCGGCGGCGTTCCCGTGCGTCGCACTTATGAGGCCGAAACATCGGTGGCTACGACGTGGACGCCCGATGGTCAGTTGGTCTACACGACGGTTCACTATTCCGGCGTGCCAAAGCCGATCATGGTCAAGGTGAACCTGGCGGACGACACGCGCTCCCTGATCCCGCTGTTCGGCGTCACCGAGGCTGCCTACGACGCGACGGGTTCCACACTGTTCTTCGTCCGACCGCCCTTCCACTACAACGTGACCAAGCGTTACACCGGCGGCACCGCACGGGACGTGTGGAAGTTCGTCGATGGAGCCGAGGAAGCCGTCGAACTGACGGGCGACTATGATGGTGAGAGTTATGCGCCTATGTGGCACGACGGGCGCGTCTATTTCGTCACTGACCGCGACGGCACGATGAACATCTGGTCGATGAACGAGGATGGCGGCGATATGCGCCAGCACACGCGCCACGCGGGCTGGGATGTGAAAAATCCCTCGTTGTCGCAGGGGCGAATCGCCTATCAACTGGGTGCCGACATTTGGCTGTACGATATCGCCACGAGCGCGGACGACCTTATTCCGATAACCCTGGCATCCGATTTCGACCAGTTGCGCGAAAACTGGGTGGACAACCCCATGCAGTATCTCACTTCGGCGCACATCCATCCCGACGGTGAGAGCGTCGTTCTGACTTCGCGGGGACGCGTGTTCGTCGCACCGGCGAAGCAGGGACGGCTGGTTAGGGCCTCACGGGCGCCCGGCGTTCGTTACCGCGATGTCGTGTTCATGCCCGACGGCGAGACGTTGGTCGGACTGTCGGACGAGACGGGCGAATTCGAGTTCGTCAAACTTGCGGCCAACGGTGTAGGCGAAGGGCAGGCTCTAACTGATGATGGAGTCATCTTGCGGTTCCAAGGCTATCCCTCGCCGGATGGGAAGTGGATCGCTTACGACGACAACAACGGCGACCTTTGGATCCTGAACGTCGCGAACGGCGAGCAGCGGAGTATCAACGAGTACCGGGGTGGAATCGGTGACATGGCTTGGTCGCCGGACGGCCGCTGGCTGGCCTACTCCATGCGTGCGCCCAACACTTTCAGACAAATCAAGCTGTACAGCGTCGAGGAAGGCAACACTGTACCGCTGACCAGCGATCGCACCAACAGTTACAGCGTGGCCTGGGACCCCAAGGGCGAGTTCATCTACTTCCTATCCGATCGGAACCTGCAGTCGTTGGTGGGCAGTCCCTGGGGTTGGCGTCAGCCCGAACCGTACTTCGACCGGCCAATCGAGATCTTCCAGGTGGCGCTTCGCAAAGGGCTGCGCTCGCCTTTCAAGCCGGACGACGAGTTGAGTGGGACCAATGGTAACGCGCACAATCAGCAAAGCGGGAATGATGACGGCGAGGGAGTGCAGCCGGTCCACATCGATCTCGATGGGCTGCAACGCCGAGTCCGGCAGGTGCCGCTGGAGTCCGGGAACTACAGCCGCCTTTTCGTGAATGGGGATGCGCTGTTCCTTCTGTCCCGCGAATCGGGGCCGAGCGCTGACTCTCACCTGATGGCTGTGAAGGTCGGCAACGACAAGGTCGAAGCGAAGCAGGTCGTCGAGGATATCCGCACTTTCGAACTGTCGCAAAACGGTAAGAAGATCCTGGTCCGCAAGGGTCAGAATCTCTACATCATCGACGCCAAGCCCTCGAAGGCCAACCTGACCGATGCACGCGTCGACCTCAGCGGTTGGGCGTATCCCATCGAGGTGCGCGAGGATTGGCGCCAGATCTTCGTCGACGCCTGGCGCATGGAGCGAGACTATTTCTACGATCCCGACATGCACGGCGTCGACTGGGACGCCACGCTGGCCAAGTACATGCCGCTGGTCGATCGCGTCACCACGCGGGATGAGCTTTCCGATCTCATCGGTCGTGTGGTCGGTGAGCTGTCGGCCTTGCACACCAGCGTGCGGGGCGGTGATCTGCGGCGTGGAGACGACGACGTACGTGTGGCTACCTTGGGTGCGCGGCTGTTCCGTGACGCGAGCGCCGGTGGATACCGCATCGACCACATCTACCAAACCGACCCCGATTACCCCGACGAAATGTCGCCGCTGGCCGATCCCGACCTGGAAATCTCCGCCGGCGATGTCATCGAGGCGGTGAACGGTGTGAACACGCTGGAGGCGGCGGATATCGGAGCACTGCTGCGAAACCAGGAAGGGCGGCAGGTTCTGCTTACGGTGCGGTCCGGCGGAGAGTCGCGAGACGTGATCGTCGTTCCCACCGCCAACGAGTACGGGCTGCGCTACAGCGACTGGGAGTACTCGCGCCGTCAGATCGTCGAGGAAGCTGGGACTGGGAGTATCGGATACGTTCACCTGCGGGCCATGGGCTACTACGATATCGCCCAGTGGTACCGTGAGTTCTATCCGGTGTTCGACCGGCAGGGCTTGATCGTCGATGTGCGTCACAACCGCGGCGGCAACATCGACAGCTTCATCTTGGAGAAGTTGATGCGGCGTGCCTGGATGTACTGGAAGTATCGCACCGGCGTGGAAGCTTGGAATATGCAGTACGCCTTCCGCGGTCACATTGTCGTGCTGGTGGATCAGAACACCGCGTCGGACGGCGAAGCGTTCGCCGATGGTTTCCGGCGCCTGGGGTTAGGCACGGTTATCGGCATGCGCACCTGGGGCGGCGAGATCTGGTTGAGTTCGTCGAATCGCCTCAGCGATGGCGGGATTGCCCGCGCGCCCATGAACGGTGTCTACGGGCCCGAAGGTGAGTGGCTCATCGAACAGATCGGCGTGATACCCGATATTGAGATCGACAATCTGCCGCACGCCACGTTCAACGGCTCGGACGAGCAGCTCGACTACGCGATCCGTTACCTGCTCGAGGCCATCGAGCGGGATCCGCGCGAGGTGCCACCGGCGCCGCCGTACCCGAACAAGGCGTTCGACTACACGACTACGACGTCGAGCACGGAGGAGAGTGGCGGCTAGAGGGGCGGTTGAGATTCTGTTGAGACGGCCGCGTCAGTCTGTACGAGAAAGACAGTGCTGGCGCGGCCGATCTTGTGTCAATGAAGTGAGTGAAGTATACTCATGAGTATGAGTAAGCGCCTCCAGGTCGTCTTCGACGATGCCGAGTACAGAGAACTCCAACGGGTTGCCAAGCAACATCGCATGAGCGTCTCCGAGTGGGTCCGGCAGGCGTTACGGCGAGTTCGGCGAAGCGAGCCGGTCCACGACGCCGACCGAAAGCTAGAGGCGGTCCGGGCTTCGATCCAACACGAGTTTCCCACCGCCGACATCGGGGACATGCTCGAGGAGGTCGAGCGGGGCTACCTGGAGGATCCGCCGGAGTGATCTTCATCGACTCGAATATCCCCATGTACCTCGTGGGGGTTCCTCACCCTCATAAGACGGATGCGCAGGTTCTGCTCGAGCGGGCGATCACCGCCGGTGAGCGACTGGTCACCGACGCCGAGGTACTGCAAGAGATCCTGCATCGCTACGTAGCCATTCAAAGGCGCGATGCCATTCAACCGGCCTTCGACGCTCTGTTGGGAGTGGTCGATGAGGTATTCCCGGTGGAGTTGGACGTCGTGGAACGGGCGAAGGCGATCGTCTACGGTTCTCCACATCTTTCTGCCCGTGACGCCGTCCATCTCGCCAGCATGGACAGGCACGACGTTGCCCGAATCATGAGTTTCGATGTCGGATTCGATGGTTATCCGGGGATAGACCGGCTTCACCTGTAGTCGGCTAATTTATGACCGATCAATCTGTACCGGCGAACAAGGCAGCCCAGACAGTCGCGGAGAAGCGTCGTTTCAAAGCGCCCGACACCTACGTCATCATCTTCTTCGTCGTCGTCTTCGCGGCGGCGCTCACCTACGTTGTACCCGTGGGCCAGTTCGACACCCACGAGGTCACCTACACCGATCAGTCCGGCAACGATCGCACCCGAGAAGTCCTCGACCCCGAGAGCTTCCGACTGGTCCGGGACGACGATGGTTCGGCGGTGCGACGCGGTGTACCGGTCTTCGCGCCTTCGGACCGGATCGGGCTGCTGAACTACGTATTCGAGGGGCTGGCGTCGGGTAACAAGTACGGGTCGGCGGTGGGTGTCGTGGTGTTCATCCTGGTCATCGGCGGCGCCTTCGGCATCGTACTGCGGACGGGTGCCGTAGAAGCCGGCATCATGGCGACCATCAAGAAGACAGCCGGCGCCGAGTTCCTGGTCGTTCCCGTCATGTACGTGCTCTTCTCGTTGGGCGGCGCGGTGTTCGGAATGGGCGAAGAGGCCATCGCCTTCGCCATGATCCTGGTGCCGCTGTGCATCGCGTTGGGCTACGACGCGGTGACGGGTGTGCTCATCACCTACGTCGCGACACAGATCGGCTTCGCCACATCCTGGATGAACCCCTTTAGCGTCGCCATCGCCCAGGGCGTGGCTGGCGTACCTGTGTTATCGGGTGCGCCGTTCCGCATCGTCATGTGGATCTTCTTCACGATCCTCGGCACGGCGTTCGCCATGGTCTACGCCGCCCGCGTCAAGAAGGACCCGACGCGGTCGGCCGTCTACGACCCGGACGACGAGTACCGTCACGAGTTCCAGGATGCCGCCTTGTTGAACGTTCGCTTCGAGCTGGGCCACAAGCTGGTACTGCTCTCGATTCTGGCGACCATCGTTTGGGTGATCTGGGGCGTCGTCTGGCGGCAGTACTACATCCCGGAGATCGCCTCGCAGTTCTTCGTCATGGGTCTGGTGGCCGGGATCATCGGTGTGGTCTTTAGGCTCAACGAAATGGGCGTGAACGACATCGGAGTGAGCTTCCGCGAAGGTGCGAAGAGTCTGATGTACGCCGCGCTGATCGTCGGTATGGCGAAGGGAATCGTCCTGGTTCTCGGCGGCGACGACCCTACCGTACCCACGGTGCTGAACACGGTCCTCCACGCTGGAGGTCAGGCCATCGGCGATTTGCCGACGGCGGTCTCGGCTTGGTTCATGTACGCCTTCCAGAGCGTCTTCAACTTCTTCGTAGTCTCCGGTTCGGGGCAGGCGGCGCTGACCATGCCGCTGATGGCGCCGTTGGCGGACATCGCCGGCATTACGCGGCAGGTGGCGGTGCTGGCCTTCCAGCTCGGTGACGGGTTCACCAACATCATTGTCCCCACTTCGGGTGCTCTGGTGGGTACGCTGGGTGTCGCCCGCATCGATTGGGCGGACTGGGCGCGCTTCATCGCCAGGTTCATGCTCGTGCTTGTCGCCGGAAGTACATTCTTCGTTATAGCAGCCGTCCTGATCGGGTACAGCTAGGGCGCCCCGCTCTCGAGTTGATTGACGCAGCCTGATCGGCGCTGCACTATGCGCATGGATTCAGCTGCCATTCAACGGCCGGTTCATAAACGGCCACGTTGTCGATCAACGAAAGAGAGAGGCTCCCAAATGCACCTCCGTCAGCACCTGCTTTCGAACGTCCTCGCGCTGACCCTTCTGCTGCTCCCGATTTGCGCGATCGCTCAGGCGCCGCCGCCACCACAGGACGCGCCTCGCCCGATGACCGTGGAGGACATCCTCGAGCTCAAGGGCGTCAGCGATCCGCAGATCAGCCCCGACGGTCGTTGGGTCGCCTACGTCGTCAGCGAAACGGACCTCGAGGAGAACGCCACCAACACGGATATCTGGATCGTCTCTACCGAAGAAGGCGATCCCTACCGCCTGACCCGCGGACCGAAGCGCGACAACTCACCGCGCTGGGCCCCGGACGGCAGCTGGCTGGCGTTCCTGTCTAACCGAAATGACAAGACGCAGGTATTCGGGATTGCGCCGAATGGTGGTGAAGCTTGGGCTGTCACCGATTGGAAACAGGGCGTTGGGTCGTTCGAGATCGCACCGGACGGAAACTGGATCGCTTTCACGGCTAGCGCAGAGAAGAGCGAAGAAGACGAGGAGCTGGCGAAGCTTCGCGGCGAGCCCATCGTCTGGGACAGCTCGTACGCCACGTCGTTCTCGCGGCTGTGGGTGGCACCCCTAGATGAGGGCGGTGTTGCCGGAGATGCGGAGCAAAGCTCACCCGACTCGCTGCACGTGGGTGGATTTGTCTGGGCACCAGATTCCAGGGGGCTAGCCTGGGACGCGAGGCCGTCGCCGATCCTGAGGACCTTCAGGTATGGAGCCGTCTACATGCAGGACGAGCCGGGCGGGTCGGTCCAGCGGGTGACCGAGATGCCCGGTGGCGAATCGGTCGTCGATTTCACTGAAGAGTTGGGTCTGGTCTTCGCGGCCAGTGGACACGAGCTGGGAACTTACAATTATCAGCTCTTCCGGTTTCCCTTGGACGGTGGCGAGCCGGTGTCACTGTCGGCGGCTTTGGATGAGCATGCGGGCCTGGTTCACGCCGACGAAGATGGACTTCTGGTCGAAGCGTCCTATCGTACGGGGCGTCGCCTTTATGAACTCCCGTTGCGGAACGGCTCGCCAGGTGGCGACCCGCGTGCGCTGAGCGATGACGGCCTGTACGTGCGCAGCTTCACGGCTTCGAAAGATGGCAAGATGCTGGCGTTCATCGGCGAAGGACCCTCGATGTCGCCGGACATATATTTCACGTCCGCCAACCGTTGGCGCCCGGAACGCCTGACCGAGATCAACCCGCAAATCGCTGGGTTCGAGCTAGGTGAACACCGAGTTGTGACCTGGCCTTCGGCAGCGGATGGGGAAGAGATCGAGGGCGTGCTGACGCTGCCCGTCGGTTACCAGGAGGGCGACCTGGTGCCGGTGCTGTTGGTGATTCACGGTGGCCCGTCGGGAGTCTCGAGCAACCGCTTCTCGGCGACGCGCGGCGCTTACCCGATTCAGGTATTCGCGGGGTTGGGCTATGCAGTTCTGCAGCCGAACTACCGTGGGTCCACCGCCTACGGCGAGCGCTTTCGGGGACTGAACCGCGGTGACATCTCGGGGCGCGACTGGGTCGATATCGACTCGGGCGTGGATTACTTGATCGAAGAAGGGGTCGCCGACGGCGACCGTTTAGGCGTGATGGGGTGGAGCTTCGGCGGGCATCACACCTATTGGGGGATCACCCAAACCGATCGGTATGCTGCGGCGAGCGCTGGAGCCGGTGCCAACGATCTCGTCTCGATGTACTCGCAGACCGACATACCGGAGTTCTACCACACGTATTTGGGCCCGAAGCCGTGGGAGGATTTCGAGCTCTACGAAGAGCGTTCCGCCTACCGCGGTGTCGAACGTGTGACGACACCGTTGCTCATCCAGGTCGGGGAACGGGACGAGCGAGTGCCCGCGGAACAGTCCATCCAGTTCTACGAAGCCGTCAAAACGATCGGAAAGGCGCCGACAACGCTCATCCTTTATCCCGGCGAGCCCCACGGCATTCGCCAACCCCGTCACCGCCGCGATCTGATGTCGCGCAACGTGGAGTGGTTTACGCGTTGGATACCGGTCAGCTCGGAAGTCACGCGGGCAAATCGGTAAGGGAAGAGGAGGGTGGACCAACTAGCGTCGCCGAACTCCACGAGGCCAGGAGGAGAGCGGGACAGGCTCCGAGCGGACATTTGGAGCGCCCCGCCGGGACCGCGATCACGGCCCGGCGAGGCGCGACATGAAGCGAGAGCCTGTCCCGCTCTCTTCCGTTACCCCAAAGTCAAAGCGCGCTAGTTCGTCGCGCCCTCCTCCATGGGCCAATACGACATATCCCGTCGGTAGGTCATGTCGTAATGATCCCAGCTGCGGACGGTTTTGCCTAACTGTTCAAGGAATCCTTCCCATCGCTCGCCCATCCCTTTGGCCTCGATCATCGTCATGAGATCGTTCTTGCCGTAGTAATCCGCCAGGTTGTCGATGAAGGTCACGTAAACGGTGCGACCCGTATCGCCAAAGCGAACCGAGTGACCGTTGTAAGGATAGGGATGGCCCAGGTCGCGAAAGAAGGTCACCCAGTCCTTGTTCAACTGGTCCCATGCCTCCTGCGTATTGGGCTTGGTCCACATGATGTCGAAATGCGCGGCCGTCATCGTTTCCATGTCGAAACTCTCGACCATGTAGCTCCAGTCTTCCTTGAGTTCCGCCATCTCGTCCGATACGACGGTCATGTGCAGGTTCGGCCACATCCCCATCGCTTTCTCCACATCGGCCTCGCCAGGCGTGCCGGCGAGCGAACGCATGAACTGGCCGGGGTCATCGAAGTAGGCGAAAGCGTCGACAGGATAGACGATCATGTACTGTGAGCCCTTTTGCCAAAACGCCCACTTGTAGGGAGAGTTTGCCTTCTCGGCGGCGGAGACGAACAGCTTGACCGCCTCTTCGAATCCTTGGGAGGAAGCGGGATCGGCGTTCCAGGTCGTCACCTGGTAAAGCTGTCCCGTTTCCTCTTCGTAGTCCTGGCCGAGCAGCGTGGCTGGCAGAGCAAGAGCAAAAGCCAGTGTGAATGGGATGAATCTCTTCATGGTCGGGGTCTCCTTTGTGGGGCTGTGGTAGTGGCACGAGAAAAGAGCAAAATGGGAACAAATGTTTGTGGCGAGTGGGAGAATTTCACCGCGGACGGGGAATGGCGACGGTCCGCGCTCGGACTGCTTCGAAATGGCACTACTGTCACGTCGGCGGCCTCGATGGTTGGGGGCAAAGGGCGCACGAGCTGCTTGTTGCCTATGACTGTGACGGCCCAAACATACCGGACCGTGCACGGAGTGGCAAGTTTTGCCATCTTTTGGGTCGTAACCGTATCGGAGTCAGCGGTCCTCATCAGGGGGTACGAATGCGTCTCTCCAGTCTATCCATGTCCAGTGTGTGTGTGGTTCTTTTCGCCGTCGCCGGACAAGCCCAGGAGGTGAAGCGACAGCAGGTCCAGGCCGTGGACTACAAGGCCCAGGCGACGGTGGCCGTCGACTCGATGGGCGCGGATCTCGAGGCCCTGGATGCCAGCAACGCCAAGATCGTGGCTACCTCGGAAGGCCTCGCCTCGCTTTATAATCGACTTTCAAGCGACTTCAAGAAGATCGTTTCGACCGCCGACCGCTTGCGTCGGACCTCGCAGGAGCCCACACCGGCGAGTGCAATTCAGGGCGATCTGATACGCCAGATCGATGCCATGCAGAAACAGCTGGATGAGTTGGAGGGACAGTTCCTCGCTCTGCAGAACTCCATGCAACAGCAGAGCCGTCAGTATCAGACGATATCTAACGCTCTTAAGGCGCGGCACGATGCCGCGATGAGTTCCATCCGCAACATGAAGTGACGACCGTCTCGCTTGAACGGCGTCGCCTAGCCTTCGTAGACCGGGATGGCGGCGCCGCTGACGCCCCGCGATTCATCAGAGGAGAGAAAGAGTATCACGTCGGCGATGGCCTTGGGTGTGACCCAGCGGCCGAAGTCGGCGTTCGGCATCGCCTCGCGGTTCTTTGGAGTATCGATCGTGCCCGGCAGGACGCAGTTGACGTTGATGTCCGCGTCCCGAAGCTCGGCCGCGAGGCTTTCGGTAAGGCGGATCACGGCGCTCTTGCTGGAGCTGTAGGCCGCCGCGTTGGCACCCCCGGCGAGGGCCGCGCTTGCTGCCACGTTGACGATCCGACCTGCGCCGCTCTCCCTCAACGCCGGGATCGCGGCTTTGCACATGAGCACGGTCGTGCGGACGTTGGCGGTGTACAGCAGGTCCCACGTCTCGATGTCTTCGTCCTGGACGGGCAAACCACCGCGGTACGTGCCAACCGTGTTCACCAGCACATCGATGCGGCCAAAGCGGTCCATCACACCTCGGATCACTCCGGCGATGGCCGATGGGTCGCCGATGTCCACGCCTTCGATGAGCATGTGATCCGGCGAGCCGGCCAGCTGTGGGTAGGTGGACCCGAGACGTCCCGTTCCGCGGTCGACCAGCGCCGTGTGTATACCGGCTTCGATGAACGTACGGGCCGTTGCCTGACCCAGGTTCCCCGCCGCGCCGGTGATCAACGCCACTCGACCGGGCTTAGCCATGAAGTTCGGTGTCCATGATCGATGCGAGTTCTTCGGCCTCGCGCCACGCCGTCTCGAGACCCAGGGCCTCCCGTTCCAGCATGCGACGTTCAGCTTCGTGGTTCAGCGAGATCTCTAGGGCCAGCGCCCGCGTTCGGTCCAGGCTGGCCAGTGAAGCGCGGTCGGCGGCGAGCGTTTGAACCAACCGCTCCGCGGACCCGGCGGCTTCGATGACTCGAACCGCGCTTCCCAGCTCGCCGAACGAAGCCCCGCTGATGTTCTGATACGCCAGTACGCGTCTCAGAACATCCACGCCAACTCCACCCTCGAAACGATGGACTTTCTCGAAGGTCCACGGGTCACAGCGCGAGCAAGGCAGCCCGGCGATCATGTCGTCTCGCTCGCTGGGGAGGAGAATCAGGGATCTGGACTTGAAGAAGTAGAGCTTGAGCAGAACGCTATTACAGAACGGACACGCGGCCCGACCGTTCCAGGCCGTTTCTCCGAACTGCCGCCAGCGCATGACCCCGGCGTAGACATCCTCTTCGTTGCGAAAGTCGCCGGTGATCCCGGTCAGGCCCAAGCCGGTGCCCATGTACGAGATCGCGGCGTAGCTCGCCACGCCCACCATAGAAAGACGGCTCTTGTAGCCTGCGTGCCTGCGTCGCAGCGCCCGCCCGTACCGCCACCAGGCCTCCTCCCTCAGGTCCGACTTCCCGATCCGAATCAGCTCGCGGCCGCCCAACTCGAGAAGAGCGACGTTGTCCGTCTGCCAGAGCAGGCGAGCGCGCCCGGCCGCTCGTTCCAGCCAATCGAGCGCAGTCCGCCGTTCGTCGGGATACCAGAGATTCCACCCGCGGCATGCCCAGCAGATGGTCCAAATCCGTTGCCGCATCGGATCGAAGGCCAAACGCGCAGCGGGGAAGTCGCTGTCCCCGACGTGCTTTGACGCGGATCGACCGCAGTAGAGACAGGTACGCATTACCTATACAGTGGCTATCGATCCGAGCGAAGGCAAGTTTTTCCTCTCGGTGAGATTGTCGCTGTTTCAGCCGATCTGGGCCAACAGTTCACCGAGTTCCGACGCCGAGGAGGGTCGGTCGTCCGGACTCTTGCTGAGGAGACGGATGATCAACGCCGAGAGATCGGGTGAGACGTCAGGGTTGACCTGATCGGGTGGCGTCGGATCCTCGTTGAGCGCTTTGGCGATCAGCGCGATCGACGAGCTTGCTTCGAAGGGGAGTCGGCCGGTGAGGCATTCATATAGGACCACGCCCACGGCGTACAGGTCGCTTCGTTCTTCAACCGCCTCATCGAGTAACTGTTCCGGCGCCATGTAAGCGGGCGTGCCGACGACCATGCCAGCCTCGGTCAGACCACCACTCCGTTCGGTCAAGCAGGCGACGCCGAAGTCGAGCACCTTCAGGGTCCCATCCTTGTCGAGCAGCAAGTTCTGCGGCTTGATGTCTCGGTGAATCACGCCCTGCTCGTGGGCAACCTCCAACGAGCGCGCCAGCTGCGTCGCGATAGCGAGCGTCGAAGGAACGGCCAGTCGCCCGCGCTTCGTTATCAGCTGTCGAGCGGTGACACCTTCGACGTACTCCATGGTGAGATAGTAAACTCCGTCCCACTTTCCGAAGTCGTGCGTGCGAACTACAGAGGGATGAGAAATCAGACGGGCCAGGCGAATTTCGGTCTTGAAGCGATCGATCATACTGTCGTCGTCGCTGATAAGATCGGAGTGGAGCGTCTTGATGGCGATGTCATCATCGAGCTCGCGATCGCGTGCCTTGTAGACCATCCCCATACCACCGCCGTCGATCGCACCCAAGATTTCGTACCGCTCAGCGAACACTTCTCCCACCGCCAGCTCGGCGTCTCGGGACGTAACGGTTTGGCGAGGCGCCTCGTGGGTCTCCTCGACGGCTTGGCGCAGGTCGTCGACTTGCTGGCGCAGGCGCTCTTCCCGAGCCTTGACTTCACCGGCCATCGTGTCGAACACCCGTGCCAATCGGCCCAGCTCGTCGTCACGCCGAGCGATGTCCGAGAGCGAGCCGGCCTCGTAGGTGCCCGACTCGACCGCCGACGCCGCGGTGATCACTTGCTTGACCTTCTCGAGGTATTCCTTCTCGGTGTCCCTCAGTCGTTTCTTCTCTAGCGACGCACTGATGCGCGCTTTGAGTAGGGTGGGATCGAACGGCTTTGGTAGGTAATCCTCCGCGCCGTTTTCGATACAACGGACGATGCTGCCCAGGTCGTCGAGGGCCGAGATCATGATGACGGGTATGTCGCGAGTCTGAGGGTTCTCCTTGGCCTTCTGGAGCACCTCGTACCCATCCACTTCCGGCATCATGATGTCCAGGAGCACCAAGTCGAACGAGCGGTCGTTAAGCATCGCCAAAGCGCGACTGCCGTTCTCGGCGCTTTCCACGCTGTAGCCTTGTCGGATGAGTCGGCGCTCGAGGATCGCTCGGTTGTCTTCGTTGTCGTCAACGACCAGGACCTTGGCCTTGGTTTCTATGCCCTCGGAGTCTACCGCCTCGCTGGCTTGGGCGCCGCTGCCATTCTCATCGTCTGCCGTTGTCGGAGCGGTCATCCCCGGTTCGATGCCGACCAGCCGCTCGGCAGCGCCGATGATCCTACGTACGTCCTCGGCGAAGCTCTCGTCCGTCGGTGCGCCGGCGTCGAGTAGCGACGTCATGATGTTGACGATTCGGCGCTGAGGATCGCGCAGCGACTCTACCAGCTCGACCACGCTTCTGCGGGGCACCTCGTTCTCGCTGGGTGGAAGCCCGGTGTTGATCAGATTGAGCACGTCGCGCGCCACGCCCAAGGTGTCTTCGAAAGCGACCTTGTGATCGGTCCGGTCGGCCTCTACGGCGTCTTCCAAGAGCATCTCGCAGTAACCGACGATATGGTTCACCGGGGTGCGGAGTTCGTGTCGCAACTCGGAGACCGAATCGGGCGGGAGACTATCGTGTCGTTCGTTCACGCTTCGCTCGTTAGCAGGGCTTCCATCTTGGATAGGAGGCGCTGCAGCTCGATGGGCTTGGTGTCGTAGTCGTCGCAACCGGCCTCGAGGGCCTTCTCTCGGTCACCCGCCATCGCGTGTGCGGTGAGCGCGATTATGGGTATCTTTTCGGCTTCCGGAACGCCACGCAACTGCCGTGTGGCTTCCCAACCATCCAGCTCGGGAAGGCTCATGTCCATGAGAATCAGGTCATAGTCACCGGACCGACCCATCTCGACACCTTGCAGACCGTCCACCGCGATGGCCACCTCGTAGCCCTTTCGCTGTAGACGTCGCGACAGCATGTCGCGGTTCATCTCGTTGTCTTCCACCAGCAGAATCTTCGGCATGCAGTCTCCTCTTTTCGTCTAGGCTACTCTGCCAACCAAGCCTCTAGTTCGATGCCGAGCCTGTATCCGTGTCGGATACTTCCGGGCTCTCAAGCGTTGCAGGCAGCTCGATCGTGAAGGTCGAGCCTACGCCGAGTCTACTCTCCACCGTTACGTCTCCACCCATCAGCCGGCAGAAATGACGGGTTATCGCCAGGCCGAGGCCTGTTCCACCGTACCGACGCGTGGTCGAAGCCTCCGCCTGTGAGAACGCCTCGAATAGCTTCTTCATCTGCTCGGTCGTCATCCCGATCCCCGAATCGCTCACCTTGAAGAGGAGGATGTCGACACCGCTGTTCGTGCCAGCGCGTCGGATCGCCTCCAGGGTGATCGTGCCGCCATCGGTGAACTTGCTGGCGTTGGACAGCAGGTTGAGCAGCATCTGCCGCACCTTGGTCGGGTCGGAGTGCATCGTTCCCAGGTTGTCCTCGCAGCGGATGTCGAGCTGGTTGCTATTCTTCTCCACCAACGGCATCACCGTCGTGGTGACTTCATCGATGGTCGCACGCACATCGAAATCTTCGGTCAACAACTCCATCTTGCCTGCTTCGATCTTCGACAGGTCCAGGATGTCGTTGATCAGGGAGAGCAGGTGCTGTCCGGCTCCGCGGATCTTCTGGAGGTCGTCCGCCAAGTCGCCCTGTTCCGTCTCCGCGATTTCTTCGTGCAACATCTCGCTGTATCCGATAATCGCGTTCAGCGGAGTGCGGAGTTCATGACTCATGTTGGCCAGGAACTGACTCTTCGCCGTGTTCGCGGCTTCGGCTTCTTTGCGCGCCTCGAGCAGCTCGGTGATGTCGTGGTACAGGGCCATCAGCCCCAACTTTTCGCCGTCGACGATCACTGGAACGCCCAGCACTTCGACGTCGACCAGGGAGCCGTCCTTCCGCCGCCGCTGGCTGATCACCTTCACGGTGTCACGGTCCAGGGCCTGCCGCGTGTAACCCACCGCCTCCTGGCGCGTCGCTTCGGTAGTAATCAGATCGTCGAGGTTACGGCCGGTCACCTCGTCTTCGCTATAACCGTAGAGGTTTTGGAAGGCCGGGTTACACGACACGACATCGTGATTCACATCGAGGGTGACAATGGCCACCGGGCTGTTCTGTACCAGTTCCTCGAAGTACTGCCTTTGATGCTGCGCCGCGGTGAACAGTCGGGCGTTCTCGATGGCGACGGCGGCCTGCGGACCGAACATGTTGAGCAGGCGAAGGTCGTCTTCGCCGAACTGGCGGTTCGGGTCCTTGTCCATGACCGCGATGGCCCCCACCAGCTGGCCGCCCATCAGCAACGGCGCCACCATCACCGCATGAAACTCCACTTGTGTGTACTGCGGAGATTGCCCGGCCCATTCCTCGTAGTTGGGGATCAGCAGGGGTTCCCGGGTCTCGGCCACCTGGCCCATGGCGCCTTCGCCCAACTTCATGCGAACGCCCGTTGTGTCTTTCTTACCGACTTTCTGCGAAGCGACAACGACCAACTCCTGTTTCGGCGCTTCGTAGATGGCCAGCTCGCCGTGACTCACCTTCAGCAGCGCCACCGCGCGTTCGAGGACCGCTTGGAGTAGCGTCGACAGCTTGAGTTGTGCCGACAGGTCGGCCAGCGTCGCCAGCAGGGCTTCCTGCTCGTCGGCGCGTTGGCGCTCGGCGGAGAGCAGCCGGGCACTGCCGATGGCGATGCCGGCTTGGTTCGCGGCGGCTCGGAGGATCTCGAGGTCATCGGGTGCAAAGGCGTGGGGACGGTTGCTCTCGACGACCAGTACGCCCACCAGCTGCTTGTTGATCTGAATCGGTACGTCGACCTCCGAACCTTCGTTGCGGGTGGGGAGGTAACGGCTGGCTTGGGTGACCTGAGGCGTGTAGTGCAACTCTCCGTCCAAGAGCGGCAGCTCGCTGAGGCCTTTCCCGGGGTGCATGCGAAGCGAGGGAGGTGCTTCCTGCCAGCCGACGCTGGCCGTTAGCACCCGGTCGCCGGTCGCTTCGTCGACCAACAGCACGGCGACGAAATCGTAGCCAAGGGATTCGTCGTAAAGACCCTGTGCAACGGCCTCGCAAATCTCCTTCTCGTTCCCCGCGGCTGCGATGTTGGTGCTGAGTCGTAAGAGCGCGGCTTGGCGAAGCCCGAGATCATTCGACGTCTCCGAGCGCTCGCCGACGGAATTACGCACCTTGGTCATGCTCGGCTCTCCCCCGGCGCGTACGAGGCAACGAGGTCGCGAACCTGCGCCAGCAAATCGTCGCGATTGTAGGTACCCTTTTGCACGATCTTGTCGACGCCGCCGTTCAAGCGAATCCGGTCTTGTTCGGTCAGATCCTTCGCGGTGATGACCACCGTTGGAATTCCGTGTCGACCGGAGCTCCTGCGGAGCTCGTCGAGGAACTCGAAACCGTCCATCTCCGGCATCATCAAGTCGAGCAAAATGAGGCTGGGTTCCGCTTCATCGATCCGTTCGAGAGCTATGCGGCCATTCTCCGCCTCGATGACATGCCAATCTTCTTTCTCCAAGACACGTCGCAGCATCGTTCGCGTCGCGGGGTCGTCCTCAACGACCAGGACCCGGCGCTCCTCATCGTCTCTCGTGTATTTCTTGAGAATCGCGCTCAGTCGGTCTCGATCGATGGGCTTGGTGACGTAGTCCGATGCGCCCAGCGCGACACCCATGTTCACATCATCAACGATCGAGATCATGATCACCGGGATATCGGAGACCTCGGGATCGGCCTTGATGCGAGAGAGAACCTCCCACCCGTCCATCCCCGGCATCATCACATCCAGGGTGATCGCGTCCGGCCTCTGCTGTCGGGCGAGCTCGATCCCGCTCTCCCCGTTCTCGGCCTCCAGGACGGCGTAGCCTTCCTTTCCGAAGGTTCGGCGCAGCAGTTCGCGGGCGTTCGGGTCGTCGTCGATGACGAGCAAAGTCCCAACATTCGCGCCGTCGGTTGCCGTCGTTCGCGCTGGCGCCGAAACCTCCGGTTGCGCAGCGGGTGCGGCAGACTCGGCGATGGCCGCGGGGAGGCGAACCGTGAAAACGGTACCGACGTCTATCTCGCTGTCGACGGCGATATCGCCGCCCATGAGTTCGGCGAAGCGCCGGGAGATCGCGAGTCCGAGGCCTGTGCCGCCGTACTTGTGCGCCGTATTTTTTTCGGCTTGCGAGAAAGACTCGAACAGCTTGCCGAGCTGTTCGGTCGTCATGCCGACGCCGGTGTCGCGCACCGTGAAGACCATCCAGTCGCCGGTGGAATCGGTCTCGCGACGCGCCTCGAGTCTGATCGTCCCGCCTTCGGTGAACTTGCTCGCGTTGGACAGCAGGTTGAGGAAAATCTGCCGCGCTCGCGTCGCATCCGAGTGCATCGTGCCGATGTCGTCGGGACAGTCAACGACCAGCTTGTTGCTGTTCTTCTCGATGAGGGGCCGGACCGTTGTGGCAACGTCGTCGACGGTGCTGCGTACATCGAATGTCTCGAGGAACAGCTCCATCTTACCGGCCTCGATCTTGGAGAGATCGAGCACGTCGTTGATTAGGGCCAGCAGATGCTTGCCGGCGCCCCAGATCTTCTGGAGATCGGGCACCAGGTTACCTTGGTCCAGTTCCTCTGCTTCTTCCTGCAACATTTCGCTGTAGCCGATGATCGCATTCAGCGGGGTGCGCAGCTCGTGGCTCATACTGGCCAGGAACTGACTCTTGGCACCGCTGGCCGCCTCTGCGGTCCGGCGCGCCTGCTGCAGCTCGCTGATGTCGTGGTACAGAGCCATGATCCCGACCTGCTCTTCGTTCACGATCACCGGGATCGTGAAGATCTCGACTTCGCACAACGTGCCGTCCTTGCGGCGGCGCTTGCCGATTCCCACCGACTTGCGCCCGGCGTAGGCTTCTTCCGTGAAGGATTGAGCTTCGTCCAGTGTGCCCTGGTCGGTGACCAGCCGGTCGAGGTTCTTTCCCGCCACCTCCC
Organism: Gemmatimonadota bacterium; assembly: GCA_039589995.1. Lineage (GTDB taxonomy): Bacteria > Gemmatimonadota > Gemmatimonadetes > Palauibacterales > KS3-K002 > JBDHGH01. The sequence goes on from JBDHGH010000023.1 coordinate 35,451, forward strand.
CCTGCTTGTACCCAAAGAGGTTCTCGAAGGCGGGATTACAGGAGGTGATGTTCATGTCGAGGTCGACGCTGACGATCGCGACGGGATTGTTGAGTACGAGGTCCTCGAAATAGCGGTGCGCAGAAGCGAAGAGGCGCGCGTTCTCGATGGCTACCGCTGCTTGCGGTGCGAACATCATCAGCCTGCGAAGATCGGCGTCACCGAACACGCGGTCGGCATCGGAATGCACGCTGGCGATGGCGCCTACCAGACGGCTGCCTATCATGAGGGGCGCGGCCATCACGGACTGAATTGTCCCTTGGGTGTAACTGGACGAGCGACTCGCCCATTCTTGGTAGCGCGGGATGATGAGCGGCTCGTGGGTCTCCGCGACGCGGCCCATTGCACCCTCGCCAATTTTCATGCGGGTGCCGACGGCGTCGACCGGCATGTTGTGACTGGCTACGATCGACAGGTCTTCCTTCGACTCCTCGTATACCGCCAGCTCGCCGCCGTCGACACCGAGGAGAGATACCGCGCGATCGAGCACGCCGTGCAGCACGTTCGACAGTTCGAGCTCGCCCGAAAGATCCTGCATCGTTTCGAGCAGTGCCTGCTGCTCCTGTGCCCTCTCGCGTTCCGCCGTAAACAGGCGCGCGTTCTCGATGGCTATTGCCGCCTGCGGCCCAAACAGGTTGAGGCGGCGAAGGTCGCTTTCACCGAACACTCGGGTGGGGTCGGAGTGAACGCTGGCGATTGCGCCGACCAACCGGTTGCCGATCATCAGGGGAGCGGCCATCACCGCCTGAATCGTGCCCTCGGTGTACTTATCCGAGCGGCCTGCCCATTCCTGGTAGCGGGGGATGATTAACGGCTCATGCGTCTCGCCGACGTGGCCCATGGCGCCTTCGCCCAGCTGCATCCGTGCACCGACGGCGTTGGTCGGCAGGTTGTGGCTGGCGACGATGACGACTTCCTTCGTGGCCTCTTCGTAGATCGCCAGCTCGCCGCCCGTAACATCGAGAAGGCTGACGGCTCGCTCGAGCACGGCTTGCAGAAGTTTGTCGAGCTCTAGCTCGCCTGACAAATCCGCCATCGTGTCGAGGAGCGCCTGCTGCTCTTCCGCCCGTTCGCGCTCCGACGTGAAGAGCCGCGCGTTCTCGATAGCTATGGCCGCCTGCGCCGCGAACAGGTTGAGCAATCGCAAGTCGGCCTGTCCGAAGATACGCTTCGGGTCCGAGTGAACGCTGGCGATGGCGCCGACGAGGCGGTTGCCGATCATGAGTGGCGCGGTCATCACCGACTGAATCGTGCCTTGTTTGTAGCTCGCCGAGCGCCCCTCCCACTCCTGGTAACGCGGGATGATCAGCGGTTCGTGCGTCTCGGCGACGCGGCCCATGGCGCCATCGCCGATCTGCATGCGCGAGCCGACCGCATCGCTGGGCATGTTGTGGCTGGCGACGATGACCAGTTCTTGGGTCGACTCCTCGAAGATGGCCAACTCGCCGCCGGTGACATCGAGCAGACCGATGGCTCGTTCCAGCACCGACTGCAGCAAGCTGTCGAGATCGAGTTTACCCGAAAGATCGGCGAGCGTGGCTAGGAGGGCGCGCTGCTCGCTGGTGCGATGCCGTTCGGCGTGGATGAGTCTTGCGCGGCCGATGGCGATCGAGGCCTGGTTGGCCGCGGCGGCGACGATCTCCAGGTCGCCCTTCTCGAATGCGGCCCCGCGAGCTCGCTGCACGACGAGTTCGCCGATGGCGCTGTGGTCGATTCTCAGCGGCAGCTTGAGTTCGGAGTAGCTTTCGCGCTCTAGCCCGAAGTCGCCGGCGCTGGCTTTGAGTGCGGGCTCGAAGTTCGTAGCGCCGGCCAGATAGATGCCTACGCCGTCGAATCCGAATACGGCGTTGTGCAGGGCATCGACCACGCTGAGGCACACCTGATCCTCGTCCTGGGCCTCGGCGATGCTGGTGGAGAGCCCCAGAAGCG
>JBDHGH010000024.1:0-42692 GCA_039589995.1 Gemmatimonadota bacterium
GCCCTGGACGGACAGGGCGAGCGCGCGTCGATGTCGGAGGGACTCGAGAACACGCTGCGTGAGGCACAACTGCAGCAGCGTGAAAGGGAGACCGGGCAGCAGAGCCTGTTCGGCGGTGAAGGCCCCGAAGGTCGGTCGGCACCGCCTCTACCGCGAATTCCCGAGTGGAGCGAGGCCGAGAAGCTCGCCCGCGAAAAGGAACTGGTCGGTTTCTTCGTCTCCGGCCACCCGCTGGACGCCCACCGGGACCTGGTGGGCCTCTACGCCGAACGCGCCAACACCAGCAACCTGGGCGAACGTCGCGACGCGAGAGTGGAGTTGGCCTGCGTCGTTACCGAGATCTCACGCCGCATTTCGCGCAAGGACGGATCCGAGTGGGCGCGATTGGTCTTCGAGGACTACAACGGTACGGCGGTCGCGCTCGCCTTCCGCGACGTTTGGACGAAGCACCGCGACATGCTCGATCTCGGCATGCCCGTCCTGTTGAAAGGCAGCGTGTCCGGCCGCGAACGAGACGAGGGGGATCCGCCGATCTTCCTGAACGATGTCGTCCCCTTGGACTCCGTCTATGGCAGTGGACGTGTCGCCGTCTGCCTCCAGATCGCCGACTCCGGCGAGATCGAGAGCGAGCGCCTGCGCCAGGCGATTAAGATCGCCAAGGCTCACCCGGGTCCGGCCCCCATACAGGTGATGCTGCAGAACGGCGGAGACGAACCTTCGCGGCTACGGTCCCGGAAGCTATCGGTGGCACCGCTCCCCGAGGTCCTGGAGGAGTTGCGCACGGTGCTCGGCGAGACCCACGTTCGCCTCGTAGAGGTACGCGGCTGAGGGGCTGCCCTTGCCAGGTATGGCCTCTGCCGTCTATTCATTTCAGTCTGTTTTGCTAACTTATACAGTTCTGCGATGAACCACACAGATTTGTGACGATGCGCGTAAGTACTGTATTCAATGGCGATTATGGCAACTCATTCCGAATTCGAGCGCTCGATCCAAGAGACCCTATCAAAGATCGAAGACTTGAAAGAGCTGGCCAATTCAAGGGGGCTCGACGTGGAAGCTGACCTCAAGAAGCTGGAGGCCCAGCTGGACGAGCTGCGGACCGAGACGTTCAAGTCGCTCTCGCCCATGCGTTCAAGTCGCTCTCGCCCATGGAGCGGGTCCAGATCGCACGGCACCCGCAGCGCCCGCACGCTTCCGACATGATCGAGCGTGTGTTCACCGATTTCATGGAACTTCACGGCGATCGCGCTTACCGGGACGATCCGGCGGTCGTCGCCGGTTGGGCCCGCTTGAACGGCGACTCGACCATGATCATCGCTCAGCAGAAGGGTCGCAACACGAAAGAGAACCTGAAGCGCAACTTCGCCATGATGCACCCCGAGGGCTACCGCAAGGCCCTTCGCATGATGCGCACGGCGGAGAAATTCCGACGTCCGATAATCACCATCATCGATACGCCCGCAGCCTACCCGGGCATCGGCGCCGAGGAACGCGGGCAGGCCGAGGCCATCGCCAAGAATCTGCGAGAGATGTCGCTGATCGAGGTCCCGATCATCGCGGCCGTCATCGGCGAAGGCGGTAGTGGCGGTGCGCTGGGCCTGAGCGTTGCCGATCGCATCATCATGATGGAACACGCCATCTACTCCGTGATCTCACCGGAGGGCTGCGCTTCGATACTGTGGAAAGAGAACACCGAGGAGGCTCGTGCGAAGGCCGCTGCAGCGCTCAAGCTCACAGCGCCCGACCTGCACAAGCTGGAAGTGATCGACGAAGTCATCCGCGAGCCCGAGGGCGGTGCACACGACGACTGGGACGGCGCCGCCGACTTGCTGAGGGAGGCGCTCACCCGGAACCTGGACGAGCTGCGACAGAAGTCCGTCGAGGACCTCTTGGACGGCCGGTACGCCAAGTACCGAAAGATGGGGGCGTGGACGGGTGATTGATCGGCCCAGGGACGCGGATGGGAAACCGGACGACTCTGCAGACCAACCCAACAACGAAGACGATCGGCTAGAGACAGCCGACGAGGCGTCGCACGACGACGACGGCGCAACGGCTGAATCCAACGACGGCGGCGGCGCAACGGCTGAATCCGAGGACGTCAGCGATCCTCAGGAGCCCAGCGACGACACCCCCTCCGAAGAGGCCGCCGAGGTTTCGCAGCCGGCCGCTCCCGGCATCATCAGTAAGGGTCCGCGGCCCCAGTTCATCGAGGTCCGCTTTAAGGGCAAACGAAGTGACTTCTTCACCGCACACGTCACCCCGCCCATCCGATTGCGCGAGTTCGTGGTCGTTGAGGCCGACCGAGGTCAGGACCTCGGGACCGTCAGCGCCGCGAACGAATTGGCGCGGAAGAAGTGCGGGGCGTGCGAGGGGTGCAACCAGAACAGCCTGCCGGCCAAGCGAGTGCTGAGGCGCGCCGCACCGCTGGACGTCGAGCGCGGAATCGAGCTGCGATCCGAGGAGGGGACGATCCGGCGCGACGTACGGCGGATGGTGACCGAGCACAAGCTGAAGATGAAGATCAGCGATTCCGAGTGGCAGTGGGACCGCAACAAATTGATCATCTACTTCACGGCCGACAAACGAGTCGATTTTCGCGTCCTGGTCCGCAGCCTTGCCAAGAAATACCGAACGCGGATCGAATTGAAGCAGATTGGCGTGCGAGATGAAGCCAGACGGCTCGACGGTGTCGGTCGCTGCGGACGCGAACTGTGTTCCTCAAACTGGCTGCCCGAACTCAAGCCCGTGACCCTACAACTCGCCAAAGACCAGAACCTCTCGCTCAACCCTTCGCAGATCTCGGGAGCCTGCGGTCGACTGATGTGCTCGCTGCGCTACGAGCACGACTTCTACGTCCAGGCCCGCAAGCGATTCCCCAAGGAAGGCCGTCAAGTCCGGACCGCAGACGGGACCGAGACAGTGGAAACCGTCAACATCTTCGGCAATCGCGTCACGCTCCGGAACGAATCGGGTGAGTTCCGGACGCTTTCCCTGGAGGACTTGAAGCGCGAGACGGCCGAAGCACGCAAGAGCGCTAGAGCAAACTGAGGCCGCCGACCTTGTCCAAGTTCTACATCACCACAGCGATCGACTATTCCAACGGCTACCCGCACCTGGGCCACGCCTTCGAGAAGATCGGCGCCGATGCCATCGCCCGGTACCGGCGTCTTAGCGGTGAGGATGTTCATTTCCTCATCGGAACGGACGAGAACTCGCAGACGGTCGTTCAGGCCGCCGCCGATGCCGGTCTCGAGCCCCGTCAGTGGGCGGACCAATTGGCCGAGGTTTTCTCGCTGGCCTGGGAGCGCTTGGGAATCAGTCACGACGACTTCATCCGCACAACCGAGGACCGTCACAAGCGCGCGGTGATCGAGATGGTCTCGCGGATCAAGCAGGCGGGATACATCTACGAAGGCACGTACGAGGGCATGTTCTGCGAGCGCTGCGAGGCATTCAAGCAGGAAAAGGATCTGGTCGACGGCCGCTGCCCGGAGCACCCCGACAGGGATGTGATTTGGACCAAGGAAGACAACTACTTTTTCAAACTGTCGGCATTCCGCGACCCATTGTTGAAGTTGCTGGATGAGCACCCCGAGTTCGTACAGCCGGAAATCCGTCGCAACGAAATCCGCAACGTGCTGGAAGATGGCCTGCAAGACATTTCGATGTCCCGGCCCCAGACAGACTGGGGGATTCCCTTCCCCGGCGACCCCAATCACAAGGTCTACGTCTGGTTCGATGCTTTGATTAACTACCTGTCAGCCATCGGTTTTCCCGACGAGAACTACAAGGACTGGTGGCCGGCAGAACAGCACGTCATCGGAAAGGGTATCACGCGATTCCACTGCATCTTCTGGCCCGCCATGCTGATGGCCGCGGGTGTGGAGCTGCCAGCGACCGTATGGGCCCACGGCTACATCAATTGGGAAGGCCGCAAGTTGTCGAAGTCCGGCGGGGCCGCCGTCACTCTCGATAGCGCCACCGAGCGTTACGGGGCGGACCCCCTCCGCTACTTCCTGCTGCGCGAAATCCCCTGGAACGCCGATGGCGATTTCAGCTGGCAGCGCTACGACGATATCTACAACGCCGAGCTGGCCAACGACCTCGGCAACCTGGCCAACCGCACCCTGGCAATGATCCACAAGTACAGAGACGCGGTGGTGCCGAAGGGTGGGGCCACGTCGCTCGACGAACGCGGCGAAGAAGTCCTGGCCAAGTACCGCGAGGCGATGGACGGCTACCTGATTCACCAGGCCATCGCTGCTGCCATGGAATTGGCCGGCGCCGCGAACGTCTACATCGAAGAACAGGCACCGTGGAAGCTGGCCAAGGATCCCGAGAAGAGCGACCAACTCGACTCCGTCCTCGCCGGCCTCGCCCGCTCGCTCGCTCGGCTATCCACTTTGTTGGGCCCGGTGATGCCGAATAAGGCGCTGGAGCTGTGGCATGCACTGGGACAGGAAGGCGAACTGGCGCTCTTGACCGAGTACGCGACTCTGGATCTGGCCGACACAACTGTGCAGCGTCAGGCCGTACTGTTCCCCAAACCGGAAAGCTGACGGCCGCATCGATGACGCGGTACCGGGCCGTTCACGCCGAGATCCTTCTTTGCCTGGTCCTCGCCGCCTGCGCCACACGCGCGCCTCAGGAAACGCCGCCGCCGCAACCGGAGCCAGAAATCGTCGAGCCGGTCGAAGCCGAGCAACCCGCACCCGAAATCGCGGAACCGGAACAGCCCGATGCGACGCCCCAGCCGCCCGAGGAACCCCGCCAACCGGTCCGGGTTTGCGCCGGCGGTGACATGCTGCTGGGCAACAACCTGGACACGCTTTGGGCAGCCCGCGCCAGCGCGCGGCTGGGGCAACCCGTGGCTGCATTTCCCAGTCCCGACTCGCTCCTCGCTCCGCTGCAGCCGCTGGTCTCGGACGCCGAGGTCGTACTGCTCAACATCGAGGGCGCCATCGGTGAGGGACCCGCGCCGAGCAAATGCCGGCCTGGCTCCACGACCTGCTACTCTTTTCGCCAACCCACCGATGTAGCGTTGGCTCTCGGTCGCTTCGCCGACCCGGCGATGGTCGTGGGGAACGTGGCCAACAACCACGCGCTGGACGCCGGGCTCGAAGGCTGGCACTCGACCATTCGCCACCTGGCCGAGGCGGGCATCGAGGCCACCGGCGCCGATACGCTCCCGACCCTGGTCATTTCTGCCACGGGGCGCGACACGATCGCCGTTCTGGGTTTCAGCACATTCAGGGCGGGCATCGACGCCAGAGACCTGAGCGGGGTCCGACGCCACGTGGCCCGCTCCTTCGCGCAATACCGCCGCGTCATCGTATCGGTGCACATGGGCGCAGAGGGACGCGACGCGCAGCGTACCTCGGACGCGACAGAGATGTTTCTCGGGGAAAATCGGGGCAATCCGGTGGAATTCGCTCGGGTAGCCACCGAGTCGGGTGCGGCCCTGGTGATCGGTCACGGACCCCATGTCCTGCGCGCCGTGGAATGGCGCGGTGACGCGCTGGTCTTTTACTCGCTGGGCAATCTCTTGACCTACGGACCATTCAACCAGCGCGAGCCCAATAGCCGCGGCGGCATCGCCTGTGCCTCTATCGATGAGGCGGGGCGAATCTCGGATGCCGCGTTTCGGTCGACGGTCCAACGCTCGCCGGGTCTGGTGAGTTCCGACCTATCGGGACGCGGGAGCTTTTTGCTGGATTCGCTGAGTCGGCTGGATTTTCCGCTCAGCGGCGGGCGGGTTCGAACGGACGGGAAGGTCGTGCGGTGATATGAGACGAACATCGAACACCCAACACCGATATGTGAAGTCCGAAGATGGAGACGAATGATTAACTTCGAATATCGGATACGAACACCGAACCTAGAGTCTTCACTTCTGTTTTCGCATTCGATATTCAGTGTTTCCCCTGTTCGTCTCCATCTTCGAATCTCACATATCGATGTACGGTGTTCGATGTTCGTCTCCCCTTCTACGACTCTGCCTCCACACCAGCCCCCAACCGGCTAAGTATGTTCACACCCGTGGCGTTTTCAATCTGCTCCGTCAGCTTGATCACCGCCGCCGGCAACTGGCCCGCCGTATTAGCTACGCCGGCTCCCTCGCCGGAATCGATCACCGTCAGCTTATCGATGTCGATGCCTTCCACCGTCTTCGATAGATCACTGATGATGTCGGGCAACATGTTGAGGATGAAGATCTTTTCGGCCTCGCTGCCTGCGTTCAGGTATAGCTTAATCATCTGGTCCAGAACGAACACGCGAGCACGGCCGTCCTCGACGATCGTCGCCGCCACACCTTTCGCCAGCTCTTCGGCTGCCTCTTTCTCGGCCCGGGCCGGCAGCAGGACGTCGGCCTCCAGCCGCCGTGTCTCCAGCGCGATCCGCTCCTGCTGCAGTTCCTGCTCGGCGACCACCTTGGCTTTCTCACCCGCGACGGGCGCGACTTGCTCCTGCGCCAGCGCCTGGGCCTCGAGCTGCGCCGTCCGCACACGCAGATCGTTGGTCTTCTCGACGATGGCCAGGTCGGCCTCGACCTTGGCGATCTCCGCCGCTCGACGCGCCGAGGCCTCGGTCTGCTCCGCTTCCGAACTGCGCTCGGCCTCCGCCACGCGAGCCTTCTTCAAGATGTCGGCGGTTCGCTGCCGACCGATCGAGTCGAGGTAATTCACCTCGTCGGTGACGTTCTGGATCTTGAGCGTATCCAGCTCCAGACCCAGCTTCTTCATGTCTTCGTCCGCCTCCTCGATCAACCTGTGGGCGAACTTCAGTCGGTCTTCGTTCACCTCTTCTGGACTCAGCGTCGCCACGACGCCACGCAGGTTACCTTCCAACGTGTCCTTGGCGATCGTCATGATCTCGTCGAACGGTTTGTCCAGCATCCGTTCGACAGCGTTGTGCGCGACGGGATCGCGGCCGCTGATCTTCACGTTCGCGATTCCATGCACGATGAGCGGAATCCCGCCTTTCGAGTAAGCGTTTCGAACCTGTACTTCGATGGGCAAGGTCGTGAGGTCGATTCGCGAGACCCTTTCGATAATCGGCACCCGCATGGTGCGCCCGCCATGCAGCAGACGGTAACCCGACGTACGACCGTCAGCTGCGAGGCGTTTGCGCCCCGTGATCACTACCATCTCGTTGGGCTGGCAGATGACGATCAGCGACCTGACCGTATAGATCAAGGCCATCAGAGTTCCAAGCCCCACCATTCCAAGTATGACTGCCGTTTCCTGAGACACGGCTGAACTCAACTTTCTGGAGGAAGAAGTTCGGGAGCGTCGAATGGGATCACCTCCGCTACCCCATCCTCGACCCGCACGATGACCACCTCGTCACCGGGCTCTAACCGCCGGGACACATCCGGCGCCAGTCGCGCCGTGATGTACTGCTCCCGATCGGCGATCAAACACGAGATCCTGCCCGATTCGCCCGGACTCACCGGCAACTCCACGCGCCCCGCCCGCCCCTCGATCTCCCGCTCGCTCAGCGCTTCCACCGCAACGTCGCTCCGCCTGAGCCACGTGAAGACGCCATACGTCATCAGCCACGCGCCTCCACCCATTCCCAAGGCCATCCCCAGTGTGCTCCCCTCGGGCGTCCCCGTCCAGGTGAGCAGCGTACCCGTAATACCGAAGGCGGCCATGAAAAAGATCAGGTTCCGCGGCCGGAATAGGCCGAGAACGAGCTCGCCCGCGGCATCGTGCCCGACGTGGAAATCGTGATCGGCATCCATACCTCCCATGTCGGCATCCACGCCGGAGACATCGGCGTCGAACGACGCGTCCACATCCACCGGGGCATCGACGTCACCGACATCGTGATGGGCACCACTGAGCAAAGAGAAGAGCAAAAGCCCGCCGCCCAGCATCGCGGACAGAATGTAGATTCCAAGCATTGTCCGGCTCCCGCGTCAGGGGAGCGAACATCGAGAATCGAAATGAAACTCCGAAGAAAGGGACGAACAACCAACGCCAACCATCGAATACGACTCCAAACTGAGGTTCTCACTTCAGTATTCGTATTCGAAATTCAGAATTCTCTTCTGTTCGTCTCCACCTTCGAATTTCACATATCGATGATCGGTGTTCGATGTTCGATTCACTTCTTTGGATCTAACCTGACCCAGCCTCGAACCCGGCGCAACGGGTCATCGGACCTCTCTGATTAGCTACACCCTCCGCCATACGTTTATTCAAGCAAACTCGGCCAAAAAGTCTTGTTCATGGTGAAATTATTACCGCTTTTCCCGATCCCAAATAGAGAGCAAAAAGTCCCTTAAATGCCTGTGTAGCAATAGATTAGAGGATTGACTTAATGTAGGAATAAACCTTGCATACTCTAAGTGCCCGGCGCGGTAGCTTGACACCCCTACCGCAACTTGTTAACGTGGCGCCGCCCCCTCCTCCATCGGTTTAGCCGACGATTATTGGCGAAGCAGTAGGGCCATGTGACGGCTGTTTCATGACCGGATGGGGAGCGCTACGACAATCTGAAACCTCGCGAACCCAAGGGCGAATGGAACGACAGCGCCTGACGTTCCTAGTTATTACTGATCCGTCTAAGCCGGCTCACACCGTGCATGTATCTAGCCGTGTGGTCCGAGCTGTGATCGGTAGTGTAGCTGCCATCGTCCTGTTCATGCTGGTCGGTTCCGCCGCGGTAGCGCTCAAGCTCGGCGACCTGGCGAAGGCCTCGAAGCTCGAGCAAGAAAACGCGCTGTTAGTGGCGGACGTAGCGCGCATGCAGGAGACGGTGGATCTGTTAAGCCTGTCGCTCACCGAGATCTCGGAGAGAGACAGGCGTTATCGTTTGGTGGCAGGGCTTCCCGAGATCGACTCCGAGGTGCGCCAGGTCGGTATCGGCGGACCGGGGACGGCCTCGATAGAAGGCGAGCCCCTCTCGGAGATCGATCCAGCGCTCGGCGGACAGATCTACTCCACCAGCACCGACCTCAACCGCCTATTGCGCCAGGCCAACCTGTTGAAGGCGAGCCTGAACGAGGCGGCGGGTGCTATGGAGGAGAGCCGCGAAGAGCTTGCCAGCTTCCCATCGATCGATCCCACCCGGGGCTGGCTCAGCTCCACCTACAGCCAGAGCCGCTGGCACCCACTTCTGAACGTTCGCCGTCCCCATGAGGGCATCGACATTTCGGCCCCGCGCGGCACGCCCATCGTGTCCACGGCCGACGGCCAGGTCACGTTCTCGGGTTGGCGGCCCGGCTTCGGGTACACTGTCGAGATCGACCATGGGAACGGCATCAAGACGCGCTACGCTCACAACGAAAAGAACCTGAAGGTCAAGGTCGGCGACAGCGTCCGGCGCGGCGACATCATCGCCCTGGTAGGAAGCAGCGGCCGTGTTACTGGCCCGCACGTGCACTACGAGGTCATCGAGAACGGTCGGGCTGTGAATCCAGAGAACTACCGACTGCATAAGGTGATCGTCGAGTAGTTTCTGATCTAATAGAAAAGAGCGGACCTCAGGGTCCGCTTTTTTTTGCGTGTAATCAGTAACAACAGTAACCAGTGACTCCGATGGCGCCCGCTGGACCATCTACGCGAGCGGGATGCTCGCTTGAATGATTCCCGAAGATTCCACGGTATTACTGGTTACTGATTACTGATCACACATGCCGGGCCGACGATCACAGATTTGCCAACCGCTTCGCCGGGCATATGCCAAGGCCGCCTCAAGAAGCCGGTCCGACCATCACGGAATCTCCAACGATCTTGACGGCGTATACCCGGACAGCCTCACGAACTGGCCCCCCGGCCGGAGCGCCGCTCTCGATATTGAACCTGCCACCGTGCCAGGGACAGATCAGCGTGCAACCATCGTTGTCTACCGACCCCTCGCTCAACGAGGCCCGTCCGTGCGTGCAGCGGTCACTGACCGCGTGAAAGGTCCCATCCACGTTGAAGAGTGCGATGGCGTCGGCACCGTGGTAGATCCGCTTCGAGGTCCCCGGCGGAACCTCGGCGACCCTCGCTGCTGTCACAAAGCCGTCCGCATCCCGCTCCGAGGCCCGCACCTGCTCGGAGACCGAGGCCCCGCCTAACGAGTCGAGAACGTCCCAGAGCGACATCTGGATACAGGTGAAGATTGGCGTGTCTTTCAGCGTGTAAGCAGACGCATCGCTCTCTCTAAGCTCCATCACGAGATCGAGAAACTCGCCCGGGTCGTCCCCCTCGAAACCGACCATGAACTCCTGGTCGTCCAGGCCGAAGGAATAGGCGGTATTGATTCTGATGTCGGGATACTTCCGGCCCACCGTCACATGTTCGCTCATCATCTCCTGCCGCTCACCGTGTGACAGCTTGTACCACGACCGCGTCTTCACGAACGGGTAGAGAAACAGGTACTTCGAATCCTGAGGGCGAACCGTGACCTGGTCTTCATCCTCCGAGACATCCGGGAACTCGTAGATCGAGCGCTTGGTCATCGCCAGGTAGCTATACGGCGTGGTGAAATGGGCGCCCAGCCGCGTCGAAAAGATCGCTGTCTCCAAAGCCTGGAGCGTCTCGAGATCTTCGGTAGCCTGCCACAGCATGAAGTCCACGTCGCCTCGTGTCCCCATCAAACTGTACGACCGGAGCAGCGACCGCGCCTGGAACCCACGTATCGTGTCCCCCAGCTCCACCTTGTGATCGATCTGATCCTCCGTGCTCAAGCGACGCCAGGCCGGCTCGAGCTTGAGGAACAGGTACCGAACAAACTGCCGCTTCTCTTCTTGACCCAAAACACACCCCTTAGGAAATGAGAATCCGAAGGTCTACGGACCTCACTTCCCAGTTCTATTGCTCTATTGTTCTATTACTCAATGATTCGAGATTCCCAACAATTACTCGACATTCCCACAACAACACCTGAAACCTGGTGTTCCCCCACCCCGTAGTGACTCCGGTAAGCAGGCAGAATCCAGAAACCACGAAATCCAGGGTATTCATGTGAGAATCGGCGAGATGCTCGTCTCCGTCATCACCCTATATCAGGGGCTCATTCTCCTGAGAGCCGTCCTCACCTGGTTCGTCTCGCCAGAGACGACCCACTCCGCCATCGATCTACTGAAACGGCTCACCGATCCGGTGCTCGATCCCGTGCGCAAAGCACTGCCGGCGACGGGGACCATCGACTTCGCGCCCCTGGTCGTGCTAATCGGTCTCGAGCTGTTGAAGAGATTTCTGACTTAGCGCGTCACTCATCTGCCAGGGGCATTGCCGCAGCATCGCCCCCGGACCCGAAGAGCTCGAGTTTCTCCGCTCCCACCACTTTGGCCGTGACCAACTGCGGGAACGCCTCGATGTAGTCGTTGTAACGGCGAACCGCTTCGTTGTAGCTGCGGCCCGACCGTATGACCTGGTCTTCGGTTTCCTGCAACTGCGACCGCAGCAGCTGGAACCCGGCATCGGCTTGCAGCTCCGCATACCGGCCCGCCAAGGCCAGCAGGCCGTCCAGACCGTCACACAGCTCCACGTTCGCTGCCTGCATCTCGCCCAGTTCGCCCGAGCGCACCGCTCCGGCGAGTCGGGCCCGCGCGTCGGCGATCGACCCGACCAGATCGCTGTCCACCGCAACGTAGCTCACCACCGTCTCAACCAGACTGGGCACCATCTCGGACCGCCGCTGCAGTTGGACCTCGATCTCCCGGCGAGCCAGCCGCGCCTGCTCATCCATCTCCAGGATCTGGTTGTAGCCGCATCCACCCAGAAGGGAAGCCACCGCCAGCGCGGCCAGAATCCGGGCGAAATCGGTACCGGGTCCCAAAGTCTTTCGGCTAGCCTGCAAATCCATGTAACTTCTTACACCCTTGCCCCTTAGAACGTGCCACGAACCCACTGACCCGCCGGGCCCGCCTGGGGTCGGCCTGCCGGGACCGCTTGAAAACTCGAAGGGTCTCTTTAGTTTTCTCGAATCTAGCGGCCCACAACTTTAATCTGGGAGAGCTCAATGAACAAGCATTGGGTTATGGGTGTTGCTGCGCTGCTCCTGCTGAGCGCTTGTGGAAGGTCGACCCAACTGGCCGTCCGAGCAGCATCGGACGGTGACGAGACCGCTCTGTCGCAGCAGGTGATTCGCCTGCTGAAGTATGACCGGGATTCGATCTTCAGTTATCTAGCCAGCCTGTCATCGACACCCGAACCCCAGCCACCCGAGGACCTGATACAGCTCCGCGACTCTGTCGCCGCTGCCCAGATAGCCTGGACGGAGGCTGAAGCAGCCTGGAACGAGGGGCGGTCCGAGATGCAGACTCTGTCCACCCGGATGGAGAACATGAACCGCACCAGCGACGAGTATTTCGCGGCCTATCAGCAGTTCGACGACCTCGATGTCCTGGTTCGGCGCCTCGATCGCGCCAAACAGACCTACTTCGAGACCTTCACCGAACTGCAGGGTGCCTATCGCGCCCGAGCCGACTCGTTCAATGTCGTTGCCGAAACGTGGGCCGACGCAGCTTTCGAGGATTTCGGAGTGATCGTCGACAGCCTGATCGAGGCACGCGGCGAGGAGTTGGTTGACACCACGGACGCCAGCGGCTGGGCCTTCTTCCAAGTGCCCCGCGGCGAGTGGTGGGTCCATACCCGGTCCAAGCTCGTGTTCGAAGAGCTGTATTGGAACGTCCTTTACAGCTCTGGCGGGGGCACGGACACTCTGATCCTGAACGAATCCAACGCTCAAACCCGACCTATCTTCTAGTAGAAACCCCAGGGGCGGCGCCAGCCGGCGCCGCCCGCCTCCAGGAGGTCGACGATGAACCAAACCGCGCGTGACCTCCGCCTCGAAGTGCGGGACGAAACCGCCGTCCTCACCTTCGATCGCCCCGAATCAAAGGTGAACATCCTCGCCAGCCCGGTCATGTTGGCACTCGACGGGATGTTGTCACGCATCGAAGAGGGCATCGCACGAGGAGAGATCCGCGCCCTTCTGGTTCGCAGCGCCAAGCTCGACAATTTCATCGCGGGCGCCGACCTCGATGAACTAGAAGCCTTCGAGGACGCCGCCGACACCACCGAGATATCACGCCGCGGCCAGCAGATCTTCACCCGGTTGGAACGCCTGAAGGTGCCGACGATCGCGGCGATCAACGGTACCTGCGTCGGCGGTGGACTCGAGCTGGCGCTCGCCTGTCGATTCCGCATCGCTCGCGATGCCGGCGCTACGCGCTTGGGCCTTCCGGAAACTCAGCTGGGGCTGTGCCCTGGACTCGGCGGATCGGTACGACTGCCGCGGCTGGTCGGCCTTACCACAGCCCTCGATCTGATCCTTTCCGGCCGCCAGGTCAGCGCCGCCCGGGCCTTGAAGATCGGATTGGTCGATCGCGTCCTCGACACAGAGGCCTTTCATGAACGGGCTCTGGACATCGCCGTTGGATTCGCCCGGGGTGAACGGCCGCTAAAGACCAGGCGACGGTCGGCACTGACCCGACTCGTCAAGGACGGCGCCCCAGCCCGCTGGGTCATCCGTCGCATGAGTCGCAAGGCCGTGCTCAAACGAACGAAGGGCCACTACCCGGCGCTTCCCACAGCCCTCGACGTCACCGTTCGCGGGCTAGGAGTCAGCGCCGTGCGCGCACACGAGATCGAAGCTCGTGCCTTCGGGCGACTCGCCGCGACCCCTGAATGCAAGAACCTGATCTTCGTCTTCAACCTGACCCAAGCAGCCCGGAAGAAGGCGCCTTCCGGTTCGCCCGCAGACGTGAAGAACGCTGCTGTGGTCGGCGCCGGCCTAATGGGCGCCGGGGTCGCTGAACTGTTCGCCTACCAGTCGATACCCGTCACCGTGGTGGATATCGACGACGCGCGTGTGAAGACTGGAATCGACCGGGCGCGTGAACTGCTCGAAAGGACCGCCAAACGCTCCGAGTGGACCGAGACCGACCTGCGGATCCGCCAGAATCGCCTGACGGGATCGACAGGGTACGACGACTTCGGCGCGATCGACTTCGTCGTCGAGGCCGTTCTCGAAAAGATGGAAGTAAAGCAGACGGTCTTCAGGAATCTCGAGGAGAGCGCGAGCGACACGGCGATCCTCGCGACCAACACGTCGGCCCTTTCCATCTCCGAGCTCCAGCAGAGCCTGAACACACCGCAGCGCGCCTGCGGGCTTCATTTCTTCAATCCACCGCACCGCATGCCCCTTGTGGAGATCGTACGCGGGTCGGAGACCCACGAAGACGCGATGGCCACCGCCTTTCGCCTGGCAGTCAGGTTGGGTAAGACGCCGGTCATCGTGAAGGACTCGCCGGGCTTCGTCGTGAACCGCATCTTGGCCGCTTACATGACCGAGGCCGGGCACGTACTCCAGACAGGCATGCCGATCGAGAACGTCGATCGAATCATGTCGTCGTTCGGGATGCCCGTGGGTCCTTTACGGCTACTCGACGAGATCGGCCTCGACGTGGTCGCAGAAGTCAGCACCACGATGCTACGGGCGTTCGGCGAACGCTTCGAGCCAGCACCCGCAATCAGAGAGATCATCGCCACCGGCGTCACCGGGCGGAAGGGTGGGCTCGGTTTCTATCGGTACGAGAAATCGAAGGTCAAAGGCGTGAATCCGCGGGCGGAACAGATACTCCTGGGTGCGACTGGAGGCCCCGCCATCGGTTCGACGGCGGCTGAGGAGCGGATGGTCCTGGGAATGATCAACGAGGCTGCCCGCACCCTGGATGATGGGGTGGTCGACGCACCCGACCCCGTCGACGTGGCCATGATCATGGGAGCCGGATTCCCACCGTTTCGGGGAGGCTTGCTACGCTACGCCGACCACCTCGGCCTGGATCACGTGGTAACCAGACTCCGCCAGCTTGCCGATAGCGTCGATCCGAGGTTCGAGCCGGCTCCGGGCCTGCTCTCCCGGAGAGCCTTCTACAACAAATAGCGATGGCACAGATCGAGATCCGCTACCACCGTCCGCCCGGCCGACTCGACATCTTCCGCCAAGACCTCGTCGTGGACGAACCGCACGTCAAGATCACGCTGCACGACCCTTCCACGATCGGCGCCGCAATCTCTGTCGGAGACCAACTCGTTTTCGAGCCGGAAGCCCCCATCGTCTGGTTTGTCTACCCGGAAGGCTGGTACGACTTCGGCCGCTTTCACCTCAGGGACGGGACCTTCACGGGCTACTACGTCAACCTGATCGCTCCACCCCAACTGGAGGGAAGCGTCTGGACGATGCACGACCTATGT
Organism: Gemmatimonadota bacterium; assembly: GCA_039589995.1. Lineage (GTDB taxonomy): Bacteria > Gemmatimonadota > Gemmatimonadetes > Palauibacterales > KS3-K002 > JBDHGH01. The sequence continues at coordinate 15,204 of JBDHGH010000024.1, forward strand.
CTGGATCTCTGGCTCGAGCCTGACGGCGTCTTCCACATCCTCGACCAAGACGAATTCCACGAAGCGGTGGACCGCGGTTGGATTGACAGTGTTACCGCTCACCGTGCCCGCGACGAATTGAATCGTGTGATTGACAGCATCGGCAAGGGGTCTTTTCCGGGAGATTGGGTCGAGAGTCATGACCTGGAGCGGGTGCGGATGCTTCGGGCTCGATCTATCACGGGCAACCTGTGATCAGTAATCAGTGGCGTGAAGGTTGTATCGTGCCGGAGGTCCGGCCACACCTTGCCTCACCCACGCCGTGCTTACACCTTCTAGACTCGCGACACCGACAACTGACAACCGAATACTGATCACTTGAAGCTCGCATACGTCCTCCTACTCGCGCTCGCGGCCAGCGTCGCAACGCAAGCCCAGGACTACCGCACACTCGGGTCACCCGATGCACCCGTCGAGATGGCGATCTATTCCGACTTCGAGTGCCCGTACTGTCGCAATTTCGCTTTGGCGGCCGTCCCCGCCATCGTCGCCGAGTTTGTGCACACCGGCCAGGTTCGATTGCGATACGTCTATTTTCCCCTAGCGGCGAACCACCGGAACGCTGTCGCCGCCGCAAAGGCCGCACACTGCGCCGGTCTCGCCGGAAGATTCTGGGGATTTCACGACTATCTGTACGTACGCCAACCCGAGTGGGCCGGGAAAAGCGTTCCCGAATCAGTTTGGGTCGACTACGCAGGCAACCTCGGGCTGGATGAAGAGGAGTTTTCGACGTGTCTCGGAGCAGAAGATACGAACTCCACTGTGGAAGTCGATCTACGGGAGGCCTTGTCCAGCGGAGCGACAGGCACACCGACCATCGTGCTCAACGGTGAATCGATTTCGGGCTTCGAGTCGTACAACGATCTGCGGCGCGAGATTCTTTCGGCGATCGAGGTAGCCGACAGCGTTGGGAACTGACTCGTGAGCCCGGATCCGACCCTGTTGCTTTTCGGCATCGTCGCTAGCGCCGTGGCGATAGGTCTGAGCCCCTATGCTGCTCTCGCTGCCGTGGGCCTCGCTGGGCATCTCGGGCTACTTCAAGTCCCAGATGCCCTCGTGGGCCTCTCCTCGTCAGCTGTTTGGGGAGCGTTGCTGGTTATGACGGCCCTCGACGGCGTGTTATCGAACTACCGCCTTACGGATCTCGTCTGGAACGCCCTTCACACGTTCGCACGGCCTCTGGCCGCCGTCCTCTACGCATCGGCTGCAACGGCGCTGGTCGCCGACTCCGTACAGTGGATCGCGGCTCTGCTCGCGCTAGTGGTGGCTCTACTCACCTCCGTCTGGGTGCTGGCGGTCCGGACGGGCGCGCGAACCGCAGGGCCAATTCCCTGGATGAGCGGATTCACGTCCTTGCGGCTCACGGCCGCAGCAGCGATCGGCGTCCTGGCGGTTTCCGCGCCGGCATTTGCCTTCGCAGTCGCCGCCGTTCTACTGATCGCCCCCATCCCCCACGCAGCGTCTCTCTGGGGCGCCGCTTCGTTGAACCTGTCGTCGGTACTCACCAAGCTGGCGCGACCGGACCGCTTCCCTACGTGGGATACAGGAGCCGAGAGCTTGCCCCGCTCGCTCAGGATGGCGGTGGAGGCTGAACTGGGAACAGCCCTCGGCCCTTCCCGCTCGGCCCGAGTCACCCTCGCCCGCTTCGGACCCGGCTGGCCATACCTGCGTGGCCGCTTGGTCGTCGCTCACGAGAAGCCGGCCGTCTTCGTCTACCGCCGTGGCTTCCGCGTCCGGGCCATCCGGCTCGGCTTGGGGGCGGGTCTGCCGGATCACGCTCCGCTGGTCGAAACGGTGGAAATCGAGGCTCATGCGCCGTATGTCCTGTGCCTGGGTCCCGAGGCTCCAGGGGGCCCGGCCATTCTGGCAGAGATGGAGCGCACGGCTCGGCCTCTCTAGAGCCGGACTCGGACGCCCCGGCAGGGTTACAAACAGTTGTAGTCCCCAAAAAGCCAATATCGAAAAGGGTTGTGGCCGATTCGCCTTCTCTTCGGGCTTTACGAAAAGGCGGTAGATTTTTATACTATACAGTCTTGCGTATTTACGTTCTGAGATCGTCTGTTTCCGCCGCTGGAGTCGCTAGGGGCGGGCTGGTTGGCGAGGAGCTTGGCGCTCGGGCGTTGCAGTGCATCTCCGGCGGGGGCGCTTCCCGGCTCTCGCTTTTTTTGTTCCATAGTCACCTAACCCAGAGTCAAAAGCGGAGTGGGCATGTACTTTAGCTCCAAGGCCTTAGACTCATTCGACCAGTACCTCCACGACGTCGAAAAGTATCCACTCATCGAAGACGCCAAGACCGAGCGGAAGATCGCCCGTAAGGCACGTGCGGGCGACAAAGAATCCGCCGAGCGTCTGGTGACCGCGAACCTTCGATTCGTCATCTCCTACGTAAAGAAGTACCAGGGCCGGGGACTCAATCTGGCCGAGCTGGTTTGCATAGGTAACGAGGGTCTGCTGAAAGCCGTCAAGAAGTTCGACCCAGACAAGGGCGTGAAGTTCATCTCATACGCGGTCTGGTGGATCCGACAGACGGTGCTGCAGGCACTGGCCGAACAGACTCGATCCGTTCGCATCCCGCTGAACCAGAATTCCAACCTGGTGAAGCTGTCGCGAACCGAGACCGCGCTCACGCAACAGCTCGGGCGCACACCGACGGACCGCGAGATCGCCGATCGCATGGGCGAGCCGGTGCAGACTATTCGAGCGTTGCGGCGGGTCGCCTCGGCCGAGCTCAGCCTGGACGCGCCACTCGATCGTACCGATCGGGACAGCGCCTCGTTCGGCGAGCGCTTTTCGGGGCTTGAGGACGAAGACATCCAGGACGAAGTGGAGTTCCAGGCGCGTCGCCAGTTTCTTCAGGACATGTTTGCAAAGTACCTGACCGAACGCGAGCGCAAGATCCTGGTTCTCTACTACGGCCTCGACGACGGCGAAGAGATGACACTGGAAGAGATCGGCTCGCTGCTGGGGGTTACGCGGGAGCGTATCCGGCAGATTCGGAACCGAGCCTTCGAGAAGCTCCGCCAGTCGCCCGACGGCCAGGCTCTGGAAGGGTTCTGGGCCCCGAGCTAGGGCAGAGTTTTCTTGTAGAGTAAAAAAGCGGGGCCTTTTCGGCCTCGCTTTTTTTCAAACGACCCCATCTTCGGAGTTCTTACATCGGTTTTGGATGTTCGATTTTCGATTCCCTCTTCAGTCCGAGCAGGGCAAGCACGAAAATCGCCAGAATGACTACCTGCGACACGATGCACCACTGGCAGATCGCGTGCAGGATGAAGATCTCGGCGTAGGTGAGGTACAGGGTGAAGACGACGGCGACACCGGAGAGCAGCGTGACCGAGGCGTCCGGCCAGCGCTCGCTGAGCCAGCGGGGCTGCTGGCCCATCAAAGCGATCACGAAGATCGCCAGGTAGCCTGCCAGCCCGATTCCCGCTACCGGAAAGCCCAAGAACTCCGAGTAGACCGAAGCATTGACCATGTCGCAGCCGGCGGAGATCGAGCACTCGAGTGCGCCGATAGCTCCGAGTTTTCCCAACAGGAGATAGGCCGCGTCCAGCGCCCCGAGAAGCGCCAGGACCGCGATGATCCTGCGCCGGTTCACTGTTTGGCCAATTCCTCTTCGATCAGCGCCGACATCTGGTCGTAGCCCATGGCCGACCCCACGCGGCGGCCATTGATGATGAAGGTGGGCGTACCGGACAGACCCAACTGACGCGCCCTCGTCTGGCTCGCCGTGACGATCTGTCGGTACGTTCCGGCATCGACGCATTCCACTAGCGCTCTGCCGTCCAGCCCCAGGCCGTCGGCATACTGGCGAATCAAGCCCCGCGGGTCGCGCTTCTGGCCCCATTCGCTCATTCGACCCATGAGCACCTTATGCATCGGCCAGAAAGCGTCCTGCCCACCCGCGCAACGCGCCGCCTCCGCACCAACCCACGAGTTCCCCGGATGTAGAGGGAAGTCGAAGAAGATGAAACGGGCTTTTCCCGTCTCGACATACTCTTCCAGAATCTGAGGAACCGTCAGGCCGGCGACCATGCCACAATAGGGGCACTGATAGTCTGCGTATTCTTCGATGACCACAGCGGCATCGGGTGAGCCGAAGGAAAGGCCGACGTCCTCGGACACCAATTCGCCCTCCAGATCGGTGGCAAACGTATCGGTGACTTCGTAGGAAGTCTGCTGCCGATCTTTGACGACCACGTATCCGATCAGCGCTACACCCACAATAACGATCGCCGCAAGAACACCGTAGAACTTTGACTGCGAACTCGCCATTCAGTCTGCCTCCTTGGGTCCCTCCATTGATACAACCGACACTACTCGAATTGGATTACCTGTCCCAACTGACCCGTCACGATCAAGAAAAGCGCGAACACCACCACAAGTCCCACGATGAACCAGAGCGCGATCTTGACCGATCTGGGAAGGAAGCGACGACGCTCACCACCCAGTTTACCCAGGCCCGGCAAGAACGTATCCTGCCAGACCGCAACCACTTCGCGGCTCAAGCCCGCCCAACCCGTCGCGTACGCCTGGTCCAATTCCCGCAGGCTCTCCTGCCAACCATCGTAGGCCGCCTGGAGTTCCGGTCGGCCAGCCTCCGCCGCCGGCCCCAGCTGACCCGCAGCCTCCGTTACTTTGTTCAGGCTGGCTTCCATCTCGGCGACGCCGCGCGCCAGCTTCTGCTTGATGCCCGCGGCTTCCTTCTGCGATGGCATATAACGACGCTGAGCCTTCCGCCAAGGTATCCGGCGGTTCGCGGCCACACGACGCGTTTGCCGCTCGAAGGCACGCGTCGTCGCGTCGGCGATGACCCCGACTCCGCCTTGAACTTCCTCCCAAAGACTGCGGCCGTCCAGCGCCTCCGCCGCGGCAAGCAAATCCACCGACGTGGCCGCCTCTCGTTTGGCCTTCAACAAAGCTCCGTCGTACAAGTTGCGCAGTTCCCGCAGGTGCTCCTCGAGGAATCCCACCGGCAACAGCGACGACATCTGCAGGCGGTCGATCGCGGCACCCAGCGGTCTGTCCGATCCGCTCCCGATAGCTCCAAGCGAGGCTTCGAACTCCGGAATGTAGAATCGCCGCGTGAGATCGCCCGGCTCCCGGGCCGGCGGCGCGGCCACCGGTATCTCCTGCTCCGGTTCAGTCTCCACTGTGGCGGGAGTGGGCTCGGGGCGCCGCTCTTCGCCTTCGGAGCCCGAGACCCCCAGGAGCGTGCTCGAGTGCCGGGCCGCCAATCCACGAATCGTCTGGATCTGAGCGTCGGTCAGATACAGGAACTCCAGCTGAGTAGGACCGCTGCCGATTCGGAGCAACCGGCCGAACTTGGCCTTCGCTATGTCCAGCTTGGTCATCCGGTCCCACGCGATGCGGAAGTGTCGGCCACCTCTCTCGAACACGTGCAGCGCGGAGTCGGACACCGCCGCCAGCGCGAGTCCCTTGAAACGCTCCATCTGGACCATTCCCGACATGGCCACTGGAGTCGCGAAGACGACACGCTCGCCCTCGAGAGACTCCTTGTCGGCAAGCGCCAGGTGATCCAGGTGAGCACGACCTCGCAGCTCTGCCGCCAGCGTGGCCAGTCCCTCCTGGCTGCCCCGCAATGCCATGGCCACCTGCGTGCCCACGACCAGCAGAATCGACCCACGCAGCGCGACTCCCAAGAGCGTCGAGTAGGGGATTTGCTGGCCGCCGACGTAGAGCCCCTCCTGGGCCGCCATGACCTTGGCGCCGCGTTCGGCACCCACGCCCTCTATTACAACGTCAAAGTTGCCCTCGTAGCTCATCCGCTTCCGCCATTCAGCCTCGTTTCACCAACGCCGTCTCCGCCTCGGGTCAGTGACTCTATACACTGGAGCACGCTTTCCGTGTCGCCGAAGTCGGCGAACACGGCATCAGCTCCCGCTTCCTCCAATTCATCCGTTCCGTGTCTGCCCGTCGCCACGGCCAACGCTAGCGCATCGACGTCCCGAGCACAGGCTATATCCTCTGGAGTATCGCCGACGACCAGGACCGCCGCCGCCGATCCCACTGCGGAGCGGCTCCGCTCTACCGCAACGCGCGCGATTTCGGATCGAACTTCGGCGTCGGACCCGTACGCGCCCGCATCGAAAAGCCACGGAACACCCGCGGCCGCCAACTTCAGCTTCGCGCCCTGTTCGATGTTCCCGGTCAGCAACCCGAGCGAAACACCGGTCTTACTCGTGAGGGCCGCCAGCAGATCAGCAACTCCCGGCAATACGGTGATCCGGTTCTCCACCCGCCGAGTCTCCAGCTCCCGGCCGAGGATCTCCAAGTAAACGGGCCAGATCTCCGACATTCGGGCCCGGACCTCGGCTTCCTCCAGACCCGTGCTGCTCATCAGTTCCACGATAATCTGCGGATCCGTCTTTCCATGGAAATTGTAGCCTTCCATGTCTCCGCTGGTACCGTAGACCGCCTCCAGCGCCTGCCGAATCGCCACACGACCCGCCCCATTCGTCAGCAGGAGCGTGCCGTCGACATCGAACAGTACCAGAAGTTCAGCGTTTGAGGAAACTTCCAATAACTCCGCCCCGTCTATGCCCTTGATGCCACCGAAGGTAACAATCTGGCCCGGTCCCGGGGGGTCCGCTAGGCTAGACCGCCCTGACGGCCCGCTCGATCGCCTGAGCCAGGACCCACTCAGCGCACAGACCGATCCTCAGGACCTGGGACGGGTGCGCCTCCCCTGTATCTCGAGCTGTCGAACACGCGAAAACCAGGTCACCGTCGAACTGACTGTTGGCTGGGGCGGTCCGCCGCACCACCGCGTTCATCGCCTGCCGCGCAACCGCACGCAACTCGCTACGTCCCAGCGGGTAATCGGTGGCGACCACGGCCAGCGTTGTGTTGGTGGCCGGCCGCGCCGCGAACCTGGGCGGCACCCCTCTCTCTCGCACGTACGCCGCCGTATCGATAAAGGCCCCGTCTTCGTCGCGGGCACCTGCGATGATACGACCTTCACCGTCGACGACATCGCCAAACGCGTTCACTACAACGAGCGCCGCCACGGCATGTGATTCCAACTCCGTCGCCATGCTGCCCACGCCCGCGGCCATCGCCCCGGACCGGCCCAGTATCTTGCCGACTGTCGCTCCCGTTCCTACGCCGACCCGCCCTTCAGCCACCGGCAAGCGATCCGCCGCCTCGCAAGCGGCGCGTCCCATCGCCGCGTCCGGCCTGATATTCGAGTCGCCGACCCCGAGATCGAATATCACGGCGCTGGGCACGATGGCCACACGACCCGCGTCTGTCTCGAACCCGCGCCCCTGCTCCTCCAGCCAGCGCGCTACACCGTCGGCCGCGGCCAAACCGTAGGCCGAGCCGCCGGCCATCAGCAGAGCATCGACACGCCCAGCAATATGGTTCGGCGACAGCGAGTCGAACTGGCGCGTGCCGCTCGCCAGGCCTCGTACGTCTACAGCGGCGCGGAATGGACCGAGCACGACTGTGCAGCCGGTGGCAGCATCTTTGTTGGTGGCATGGCCCACGCTGAGGCCGGGAACGGCTGTGAGTGTCGGGTTGGACGGGATTTTTTGGGGAGTCATGTTTGGTAATCAATCGAACATCGAACACCGATATCCGATATTTGATATTCGAAGCTGGAGACGAAGGATTAACCTCGAACCCTTAACACCAACGTCTAACGGCCGGATATTTCGGATTCGATGTTCAGTATTCGATCTTTTGTGTTCGCTCCGTCCTCGGATTTCACAAATCTCTAATGGGTGTTCGACATTCGATTCCCTACGGACTCTCTACGTCAGAGGGGCCCGGAGCCTGAGGGCTGAGTTCCGGATCCGTATTGAAGCAAACAACCTTGTTCCGACCAGCCGCCTTCGCGCTATAGAGCGCCTGGTCGGCCCGGTCGATCAGATCCTCGGGCGTCACCACGTTGACCTCCGGGAAGCCGACGACTCCGCCGCTCACCGTCAGGTTGAGCGTACCGCCGCGCAGATCGAACTCGCGAATGCTCACACCGTTGCGGATTCGTTCCGCCAGTTGGAATGTTCCGTGCACGCTCGTCTCAGGCAGCACCAGCAGGAACTCATCGCCTCCGTAGCGCCCCACAAAGTCCGCCGTCCGCAACGATCGCTGCAGGACCTCGCCGATCGAACGCAGCGCCGCGTCCCCAGTCGTGTGACCGTGTGTATCGTTCAGGTTCTTGAAATCATCAATGTCGAACATCACGAGACCCAGCAGCCGGTTGTACCGTGCCGCGCGCTCGAGCTCGTTCTCGAGCCGCTCCATCAAGTAACGGCGTGACAGACAGCCCGTCAGCTCATCCGTCTTCGCCAGGATCTCGAGCTGCTCCTGGTGGGACAATACGCTCTCGAACATTGCCGCACGGTTGAGTGCACGCACGGCACCCTGCGCGATCGCCGAAGTCAATCGCACTGACTCTTCATCCAGCGCCGGCTCTTCCGGACTGGAGCGGAGGAAGAACACTCCCGAGCGCCCCTGATCGAACGTGAACGGGATGGCGACGATGGACTGGATATCGATATCGATATTCTCCGTATCCCACAAAGGCCGGATCTGCTCGAACAAGGCAGAGCCCTTCAGGTTCTTCACGAGGACCGGCGCACCTGTTTCTACCGCCTGCCGAATCTCGGGGTAGCGGGTCAGGTCGATGGAAAGCGAGCTGATGGTCGGGTCGTCGTGGGCTGCCACGACCGTACCGCGCGCACCGCCCTCGTCTACCATGATCATCGAGCACCGCCGAATCTCGAACAGTCGCGATACCCGGCGCACCAAGATGTCGAAGATCTCCTCGCTCGACAGACTGGCGGTGACGTCGCGGACGACCTCCAGGACGATCCCACTGGTGTCGGCCTCGCGCCGCGCTTCCCTGACCAGGCGGCCACGCTCGACGTGTGAGGAAATCCGAGCGATGAACTCGCTCAACTCGAACGGCTTGCGGATGTAGTCCGCGACGCCAGCACGGATTGCGCTCGCGGCATCATCGCCCTGGGCTTGGGAAGAGGTGACAACGACCGGCACATCTCGAGAGCCGAGGCGATTGCGCACATGCTTCACGATCTCGAGCGGCGCCATCTCGCCTACCGTCTCATCGACGATGACCAGGTCCGGGTTGTGACTCGCGATATAGCTCAGCAGCGTTGTCGCGTCATTGACCGAGCGCACCGAGTAGCCCTCGCGCGCCAGCGCCTCGTCTAGACCCGCCAGCGCCTGCGTGCCGTCAGCGCCAAGTAGTATGTATCCCTTGTCGCTCATGCCGTTTCAGCTGCCATCTGTCCGTACTCCTTCACCCAACTTCCCCAACTCTCAGGATCGACGTTGCCCCCCGAAAGCACGACGGCCGTCGGCACCCACGGCTCGGGCAAACACTCACTCATCAAGGCTGCTACACCCGCCGCGCCGCTGGGCTCCACCATCAGGCGACATTCCTCAGCACACCACGCCAACGCCCGTAGAATTTCCACGTCCTCCACCACCAAGATCCCCCTGACCAGCGAGCGCGCGTGTGCGAACGTCAGCTCCCCGGGCCTTATCGGCTTTAGGCCGTCTGCCACGCTGGCCACCGAGTCCAGTTCGACCGGATGGTCAGCCTCCATCGATACGCGCATCGCCGCCGCGCCCCGCGGCTCGACGCCGTAGACCTCTGCCCGCGGAGCCAAGGCATGAACCGCCGCAGCGACCCCGGCCAGCAAACCGCCTCCGCCGACCGGTACCAGTACACGCTCGACTTCAGGCCAATCCTCCACGATCTCCAGCCCCACCGTTCCCTGCCCCGCGATAATGTGAGCGTGATCGAAGGGGGGGACGATCACCATCCCCCGCTGGTCAGCGATCTCCTCCGCAAGTCGACGTCGCTCGACCGACGTCGTTCCCTCGAAGAATACCTCGGCGCCCAAGCGGCGAATGCCCTGCACCTTCACCTCGGGTGCATCCTCGGGCACCACCACGACGGCCGGCACGCTCACCTCTCGCGCCGCCAGTGCCACAGCCCGGCCGTGATTTCCGGACGAATAGGTCACGACGCCCGGCGACCTTGCCTCCTCCGACAGCAGCGCGACGAAATTGAAGGCGCCTCGTAGCTTGAAGGCGCCGCCGCGCTGCAGGTTCTCACATTTCAGTCCAAGCCTCTCCGCTCCAGGCAACGACGCGGGCCGCAGAGCCACAAGCGGAGTCCGCCGTGCAACGCCGCCGATTCGCTCGGCAGCGGCACGGACCTCATCTAAAGTGACAAGCCGGTCGCTCTTTCTTTGCGTAGAAATCCCCATTCACTGGGCAGGGTCGTATTATAGGCGGGGGGAGAAACAGACAAGATCCTGCAATTTCGGCACAAAAGGGCCCTAAGTCAACTATTGGCCACGACTTCGCAGCCTCTGTATCCAGCCCGAGCCCCGTCCGACTGCCGCGGAATTCGCTCTATTTCGCTTCCGTCAGCTCGCGCTCTTCCTCCTCGGAGACGATCCGCGTCACATCGACCAGCGTATCGCCCCGATCCAGGTTGACGAGTTTGACGCCCTGGGCGTTGCGGCCCGTCTGGCGGATCTCTGCCACTCGCTGGCGGTTCACGATTCCGTTCCGCGTTATCAGGACGAGCTCGTCGTCGGCGGTGACCTCCTTGATCGATACGACGTTCCCCGTCTTGGGCGACAGCCGGACGTTGATCACGCCCTTGCCCCCTCGTCTCTGCATCCGGTATGCCGAGATCTGGGTCCGCTTGCCCATGCCTTTCTCGGTAACCACCAGCAAGCTGGCTTCGTCGGGAACCGTAACCAGGCCAATCACCTGATCGCTGCGACCCAGCACGATGCCCTTAACGCCGCGCGCCACCCGGCCCATCTCCCGGACATCATCCTCGTGGAAGCGGATCGCCTTGCCGCGTCGGGTGGCCAACACGACTTCGTCTTCTCCACCGGTGAGTCGGACGTCCATCAACTCGTCACCCTTGGCGATGCCGATGGCGTAGATCCCGCTCGAGCGGATGTTCCCGTATGCTGCCAGCGACGTCTTCTTTACCATCCCTTTTCGGGTCGCGAAAAGCAGATAGCGGTCCTCGCTGAACTCTCTCACCGGTACCATCGCGGTAACCCGATCGTCCTTGTTGATGCGGATCAGGTTAATGATCGGCCGGCCCCGCGCCGTGCGGCTGGCCGGCGGGACCTGGTGCACCTTGAGCCAGTGCACGCGTCCCAAGGCGGTGAAAAAGAGGATGTAATCGTGGGTCGAAGCGGTGAAGAGATGCTCAACCCAATCCTGGTCCTTGGTAGCCATCCCGGCGACACCGCGACCACCGCGTCGCTGACGACGATAAGTGTCGATGGGCATCCGCTTGATGTACCCCTCGTGCGACACCGTCACGACGACTTCCTCTTCGGCGATCAGATCCTCGAGCGAGAAATCGGTGATCTCGGCAGCGATCTCGGTTCGGCGATCGTCGCCGTACCGTTTCGCCAGTTCGTCCAATTCCTTCTTCACGATCGTCATGCGCCGCTTCTTCGAGGCGAGGATCGCTTTCAGCTCCTTGATCAGCTCGCGAACCTCCTTCAGTTCCGCCTTGAGCTTGCTGACCTCCAGTCCGGTGAGGCGCGCCAGGCGCATGTTCAGAATCGCCTCGGACTGCTTTTCGCTTAGCTTGAAGCGTTTGCGCAAGGCTTTTCCGGCCGCCTCGGGGTCCTTCGCTTTCTTGATGATCTCGACGACCGCGTCGATGTTGTCGACGGCTTTCCGCAGGCCGACGAGGATGTGCTCTCGATCCTCGGCATTCCTGAGATCGAACTGCGTCCGCCGCACAACGACGTCGTGGCGATGATCCACGAAATGCTGGATCATCTCCTTGAGATTCATGATCTTCGGTACACCGTCGACCAGCGCCAACATGATGGCGCCGAACGTCGACTGCATCTGCGTGTGCTTGTAGAGCCGGTTCAGAACGATTTGCGCATTCGCATCGCGCTTCAACTCGACTACGACGCGCATACCGTCACGGTCGCTCTCGTCACGCAGGTCGCTGATCCCTTCCACTCTGCGTTCACGCGCCAACTCGGCGATCTGCTCGATCAGCCGGGTCTTGTTGACCATGAACGGGATCTCGGTGATGACGAGCCTCTCACCACCCTTTTTCTTTTCCTCGATTTCGGCGCGCGCGCGGACCACGATGCGACCCCGACCGGTCTTGTACGCCGCATCGATACCCGCGTGTCCGTGCACGATGGCGCCGGTCGGGAAGTCGGGGCCCTTGACGTATTTCATCAGGTCCCGGGGCGTTGCTTGGGGATTGTCGATCAGATGTTTCGTCGCGCTCACGAGTTCACGCAGATTGTGCGGCGGGATATTCGTCGCCATGCCGACGGCGATACCTGAAGAGCCATTCACCAGAAGGTTCGGAAAACGCGCCGGGAGAACCGTCGGCTCGACCAGGCGGTCATCGAAGTTCGGGACGAAGTCGACCGTTTCCTTCTCGATGTCCCCCAGCAACTCGAGCGCGATCGCGGCCAATCGGGCTTCCGTGTACCGGTATGCCGCGGCGCTATCGCCATCGATCGAACCGAAGTTCCCTTGCCCGTCCACCAGCGGGTAGCGGAGCGAAAATTCCTGAACCATTCGCACCAGCGCGTCGTACACCGCCATATCGCCGTGCGGATGGAATTTGCCCAGCACCTCACCGACGACCGTCGCGCTCTTCTTGTGCGGCCGGTTCGGCGCCATACCCACTTCGTGCATGGCGTACAGGATTCTACGATGGACGGGCTTCAGCCCATCGCGCACATCCGGCAACGCGCGCTGCACGATCACGCTCATCGAATAGTCGATGAACGACTCCCGCATCTCGTCTTCGAGAAACCGCGCTACAACTCTTTCGTCGTACTCGTTCTCCGCCATCTATTTCCTCACGCTGACTTCGTGTGCCAAGTGTCTCAAAACTGGTATCGTTTCTGTATCCCCTGTCACATTTGACCGCAATGGCAACAGGGGCTCAACCACCGGATCGACATCCCGCCGGTGAGCCCCCGTACCACGGATCGTGAAGGGCCGGCTCTGACTACTGCTGTTCGGCGAGTTCTGGGTGTCTGCTCGGGAAGTAAATCGCCCGGGCGTTCACTATCTTCTGCTGTTCCTGCGCGAGATTCTGCTCGATCGCCCCCTCGCTGGTTGCTCGGATCCGATCGATGATTACCGCATCCGCGCCCAGTTCGGCCGCTCGTTCCTTGACGCGGTCGATGATCGCAGCGTCCTGCGTGTCCATCGAGAACGCTTCCTCGATCGCCGCCATGACCTTGTACTCGTCGGCGATTGGAACGCCTGGCATGAAGACTTCCACGTCCTCCGGCGACACGGGAGGCAGCTTCACGCCCGAACTGCACGCCATCGCCGCCACGACCACCGCCAGTCCCAACAGGGCCGTCAAGTATTTCATGTTACATGTTCCTCCATGGATTTTGGGCTGGGCTTCCGCGCTTAATTTAAGGGATTTGGGACCCACGAACCAGAGCGCCAAGATCGCTCGAAACCCCTTATTTCAAGCCACGCATCGGAAGTCACGCGGTTCTTGGAACCCGGCGGTGGCAAGCTGTTCGCGGATCAGAGGACGGGCCCCCGGCGCACCAACGATTACCAGCAGATAGTCGTCGCGAAACCGACCGACCTCGCCCGCGCTTTGCACCGGTGCTCCATAGATCTGTTGTCCAATCTTGCGCGGATCGATATCGAAGAAACGCGCTACTCTTACACCCTGGTCCGCCAGCTCCCGCGCGAAGTTCTTCCCTACCCTGCCAGCACCCCAGATGCTCACGGCATCGCGGTCCCGCAGAACGCCCTCCCGCAGATGATAGATCTTGCAGCGACGAAACGCGTCGGCCGAATAGCGGGGATCGACACGGGACGCACGGCCATCCCTCTCACGCCAGTAGTGCCTGATCCGTGGAAGATTGGCCAATCGACCGCCTGAATGGTGGAGCCGCAGAATCAAGTCGTAGTCTTCGGGCCAACCGTTGACACGATAACCCCCGGCCCGCTCGAATTCTGCGCGGCGCACCACCAGCGTCGGATGCGCGATGGGGCATTCGACAAAAATGTCACGCGCGAGGCTCTCGGGCTCCGAAAGATCGTTCAGCCAGCGCTGATAGCGACGAGCGCCGACGCCGAGTTTTTCCCATGGGAAATACCGGATGTGAGTACCGACGGCTGCCACGTCGAGCCGAGCGTCCAGTAGCTCCAACTGTTCCGCGAATCTGCGAGGGTGGACTACATCGTCCGCATCCGCGCGAGCCACGAATTCGCCGCGACACAGCTCGCCGCCCGACCTCAAAGCCTCAGCAAGTCCGTTCCTGTCTTCATGGATCACGCGAACCCGCGAATCCCGAGAGGCCCATCGCTCCAGTTCGGTGCCGGTGTCGTCCTGGGATCCATCGTTGACCGCGATCACTTCGAATTCGCTGAAAGTCTGCCGGCTCAGACTGCTAATCGCTTGGGGAAGATGCTCGGCAGCATCGCGACACGGCATGAGCACGGATATCCGCGGAACGCTCACGTCGCCATCTCCCGCTCGCGACTCCCGTCCAGTATGTCCCGCAGAAAGCGGCCCGTATGAGAGTCAGCCACCGCGGTGATCGCGTCCGGACGACCCATTGCGACTACCCGCCCACCGTGAGTGCCAGCACCCGGGCCCAGGTCGATGACCCAATCGGCACACTTGATGACCTCGAGGTTGTGCTCGATCACCACGACGCTGTTGCCTGCTTCACTGGCCGACGCCAGTTCCCTGGCGAGCTTGAGTCGCTGAGCTTCGCCTCCAGAAAGCGTGGTCGCGGGTTGGCCCAGACGCAGATAGCCCAACCCCACTCTCTGAAGTTGCCACAGCATCTCACCCAGCTTGTCTTCTTTGATGAAGAACTGTATTGCCTGGTCGACCGACAAATCGAGAACGTCATGGATGCTTCGCCCACGATAGCGTACCTCGAGGATCTCCGGCTTGAAGCGCCGGCCGCCGCACAGTGCGCACGGAACATAGACATCGGCCAGGAACAACATCTCGACTTCGATCTGGCCGGCTCCTTCGCACTCCTCGCAGCGGCCACCCGCGATGTTGAAGGAAAAATGTCCGGGGCCCAACTTGCGGCGTCGAGCCTCCGGTAATTCAGCGAAAATTCGCCGGATCTCCGAATACGCCTTGAGGTACGTCACCGCGTTCGAGCGCGGTGTGCGGCCGATGGGGCTCTGATCGATGAGCACGACACCCGCGAGCGCCCCGCTTCCACGCAACGTCCGGTACGTACCCACCGGTTCGCCCAAGTGCTGCTTCGCGCTCGTTTGTCCGGCGATCTTCCGTTCCAAGCCGCGGTACAGGACATCGTGGACCATTGTGGATTTCCCGCTCCCCGATACGCCCGTGACAACCGTCAGCGCTCCCAGCGGGATGCTCACATCTATGTCGTCGAGGTTGTGCAGCCGCGCGCCCTCGAGAACCAGGCGCTGAGCGTCCACCGGTCGTCGCCGTTTCGGCGTCGGCACCATCTCGCGGCCGGATAGGTAGGCACCCGTGAGCGTATCGGAAGCCAGGAGGCCCTCGTAGCTGCCCTCGTATACCAATTCGCCGCCGCGCTCACCCGAGGCTGGCCCTAACTCGATCACGTAATCGGCCCGCTCGACAGCCGCCGGGTCGTGTTCGACGACGAGTACCGCGTTACCGAGGTCACGCAGTTCCTCTAGCAGGCGGTAGAGGCGCTCCGTGTCGCGGGGATGAAGACCGATGGAGGGCTCGTCGAGCACGTAGGTGACATCGACCAGGGCGCTGCCCAGCGAGTTCGCCAGGTTGATTCGCTGCGACTCGCCACCCGATAGCGTTCGCGCCTGTCGGTCGAGCGTCAGATAGCCGAGCCCCACCTCATCGAGGAAGATGACTCGAGAGCGCAGTTCCCGAACGATCGTTTCGGCGATGGTCATGAAATGCTTCGTCAACTTCAGGCCCTCAGCCCAACGCCGAAGCTCTTCTACGGGAAGCGCACTGACCTCAGCGATCGTCGCGCCGGCAATCTTGACGTTCAGCGCCTCCTGGCGGAGGCGTGCCCCCTGACATTCCGCACAGGTTTGCGCGGTTTGATACTGTCGAACGAAGACACGGATGTACTGCTTGTATTTCTTGGTCCGCTTCAAGCGATCCAACTGCTCCAACACACCCTCGAACCCTCGCTCGCCTTCTAGAACGACTTTGCGGAATTCCTCCGGCAGTTGGTCCCAGGGCTTCCTCATCGACACTTTGTGTTTGCGAGCCAACTCTCGAAGGTGGTAGCGACGGTCCTCGTAGCGTGGTTTAGTCCACGGATCCACCGCACCATCGTCCAGAGAGCGCTCGGGCTTCGGAATGATGAGATCGAGGTCGAACTCGAGCGTCGCCCCAAACCCGTTGCAGATAGGACAAGCGCCTAACGGACTGTTGAACGAGAAAAGTGTCGGTACCGGTTCGGGAAAGGTCAGCGAACAGTCGGGGCATCGGAACCGCTCTGTAAACGCCAGGCGTTCCTCTACACCGTCCTCGCTCGCGACCAGCACCACTGATTCGCCTTCCCCTTCCGCGAAGGCGGTTCCAAGCGAGTCGGCCAGTCGCGATTTGGACGCGCCGCCCACCTTCAGGCGATCCACGACGACCAACAGCTCATCGGACGAAGTCAACAGCGCAGGCTGACCGTCTTCTTCTTTGTTGCCTTCTCCAAGGTACACTTCCCGGCCGTCGGCGATGACACGGATAAAGCCTAAGGTTCGCAGATTCTCGGCCACCAACTCGTCGCTGACCTCCGATGAACGTGGCAGCGGAAAGGCGATCTGAATCCGGCTTCCCTTGGGTAGTTTCCGTACCCGGTCGACCGCACCCTGTACGGTGTCGGGCTTGATCTCGCGGCCGCACTTCGGGCAGTGCGTGCGGCCCACACGCGCCCAAAGCAGTCGCAAGTAATCGTGGATCTCGGTGGCGGTGCCGACGGTGGACCGGCTGGTCTTCGTGGGGTTCTTCTGCTGGATGGCAACCGCGGGGCTCAGCCCTTCCACCGACTCCACATTCGGGCGCTCCATCCTTTCGAGAAACTGCTTGGCGTAAGAAGACAACGATTCCACATATCTTCGCTGCGCTTCGGCGAAAATCGTGTCGAACACGAGAGAGGACTTCCCCGAACCCGAAGGGCCGGTCACGACCGTGAACGCCCTGTGAGGGATATCGAGGTCGATTCCCTTCAGGTTGTGTTGCGAGGCTCCTCTTACTTTAATGAACTCTTCCACTAATCGTCCCGGTTCTCTCTGCGCGCTCCGCCTCTTGGAGGTGAGAGTAAACGGACTCCCAACAATCTTTCCATCCTGCCTGCTCCCGGATAGGTTGCATCGTCATGCAGATAGCTCCGGAAGTCGACTTCCACGAGGAAGAAGCACTCGGCCGGTCCTACGACGGCCACCTCATGCGACGCCTGCTCCGCTACCTCGAGCCGTACCGCCTCAAGGTAGCACTGGCCGTAGTCATGCTCATCGCAGCTTCCGGCCTCGACCTGGTGGGGCCATACCTCACGGCCGTGGCCATCGACAGGGCCATCCCTCAGCGAGATCTGAATCTGTTGGCGGTCCTCGCTGGAATCTACACGGTCGCGCTAGTGCTCGCTCTACTGCTCAGTTACGCGCAGACGCTGCTGACTACCTGGATCGGTCAGAGCGTTATGTACGATCTGCGTACACAGATCTTCGCCCAACTCCAGCGGCTCTCGTTGCGCTTCTTCGACCGCAACCCGGTCGGTCGGCTCATGACCCGACTGACCAGCGACGTCGAGGTGCTGAACGAGATGTTCACGTCCGGCGTCGTCGCGATCTTTGGTGACGTGTTTACTCTCGTTTTCATCGTTGGGATCATGCTGACGATGAGTTGGAAGCTGGCCCTCGTCTCCTTTACCGTGCTGCCGCTTGTCTGGGCCGCCGCCTACTGGTTCCGAAAGAACGTGCGGCGCACCTACCGAGAGATCCGCGTGAAGCTCGCCCGGATCAACTCGTTTCTGCAGGAACGCATCTCCGGAATGAGCGTCGTTCAGCTGTTCGGCCGCGAGGGTGCCGAGCTCGAAAAGTTCAAGGCGATCAATGCCGACCACCTGCACGCTCACCTGAGGTCGATCCACTACTACGCCATCTTTTGGCCGCTGATCGAATTGGTCGCGGCCATCGCCGTGGCGCTCGTCCTCTGGTACGGCGGCCTGAATGTTCTGGAGGGAACGATCACGGTCGGCGTGGTGGCGGCTTTCCTTCAATACGTGCGGCGCTTCTACCGTCCGATCCAAGATCTGTCGGAGAAGTTCAACATCTTGCAGAGCGCCATGGCCAGCTCCGAGCGCGTCTTCCGGTTGCTGGACATGGAACCGACCGTGCCCGAACCGCAGCAGCCGAGACAGCTCCCCTCGCCACTGCGCGGGGAGATCGAGTTTCGCGACGTCTGGTTCGCTTATAACAAGGCCGCACACAAGGACGATGGCGAACCACCCGATTGGGTCCTCAAAGGCGTTTCCTTCAAAGCGGCCCCAGGCGAGCGGCTGGCTGTGGTCGGCCACACGGGTGCGGGCAAGACGACGCTCATCAATCTGCTCATGCGCTTCTACGACGTGCAGAAGGGAACGATACTCCTCGACGACATCGACATTCGCGAGTTTTCGCAGCGTGCACTCCGCAGCGCCATCAAACTGGTCCTCCAGGACGTTTACCTCTTCAGCGGAAGCGCGCGGTTCAACATTCGACTGGGCGAAGAAGAGATCACCGATGAAGAGATGGAGGCCGCCGCAGAGCGCGTGGGCGTCGATCGGTTCATTCGCCGCCTGCCCGGCGGATACGATCAGGCACTAGGCGAGCGGGGTTCGAGTCTTAGCGTAGGCGAGCGCCAACTCTTGTCTTTCGCTCGCGCTCTCGCCTTCGACCCACGGATCCTCATCCTCGACGAGGCGACGAGCTCGGTGGACTCCGAGATCGAAGCGCAGATTCAGGCGGCTCTGGAAGAGCTCATGCGTGGGCGTACCAGCCTGGTCATCGCCCATCGCCTGTCCACCGTTCAGAACGCCGACCGCATCATCGTCATGCACCATGGCGAGGTTGTTGAGGTGGGAACCCACGCCGAACTCCTCGATAGGGGCGAACTTTACGCTCGCCTTTACGAATACCAATTCGTCGGCGAGGGCGTGGCTTGATGCACGCACTTGGCTCACACACGCATACGTCCTTTTCCAACGGTAGACGGGAGCGAATCTCCGTGACTTCCTCGACACGAATCTTGGCATTGACCGCAGCAATCCTCGCGACAGCTTGTTCGACCACGCCCTCGGCAGAGTCGCCTCAGCCGACGCCGACATCGATGACCGGCTCTGACGCCATCACCGCGGCAGCCTTGGAGGCCCAACTCACCACCTTCGCCCACGACTCGATGCTGGGCCGCGAGTCGGGCACGCTTGGCAACTTCAAAGGGACCGAGTTCCTCGCCGCCGAGGCTGCGCGAATCGGTTTAGAGCCGGCGGGCGATGATGGCACCTATTTCCAAACGATCCCGATGATGGAGCGCGCCCTCGCCGACGACGCCAACGTGGGTGTCGCAGGGACCGATCTCGAGCTTGGAGAGGATTACCTGCCCCTGCCGCCCGTTGGCGGTGTGCTGCCTTTCAGGTTCGGTTCCAGCCGATCACTGGACGGCGTGGAAGTAATCTACGGCGGCCAGCTGGGTGATACCGCAAACATGGTGGACTCCGAGCAGGCTACGGGTAAGCTCGTCCTCTTCACACCCTCGATGGGTATGGGGATGGGTGCCTTCAGCTCGCTGAGGGGCTTCGAGTCGGCCGCCGGCATCGCCTTGGCCATGCTGCACCTGCTGCCCGCGAACGTAACGAACTACCTCAGTCGGCCGCAGATGTTTCTCGACGAGGGGGAAACAACATCGTCCGAGCGCCCGCTCGGGATGTTCGTAAACCTGAACGGCGCAGAGATTCTCCTTGGAAAGTCCGTGGGGAACGCCCAGATCGGGGAAATAGGTGGTACGATCGAAGGCACGTTCAGCTATGAAGAAAGACCGGTGCCACACCCCGCTCGGAACGTGGTCGGAATCGTCCGCGGCTCCGATCCGAACCTTCAGAACGAATACATCGCCATCGGATCGCACAACGACCACGACGGACTGTCTTCGAACGCCGTGGACCATGATTCGCTTTGGGCCTTCAACAAGGTTCTGCGGCCCCAGGGGGCCGAGGGACAGCCCCGACGTGCGACTGAAGAGGACCTGGCGCGAATCCAGGCGATCCGCGACAGCCTCGCCGCGCAGCGACCGACGCGGCTCGATTCGATCTATAACGGAGCGGACGACGACGGATCCGGTTCCGTCGCCATGCTGGGAGTCGCCGAGGCGTTCGCCACCTCAAACCCCAGTCCGAAGCGGTCGATCCTCTTCGTCTGGCACACCGCCGAAGAAAAGGGCCTCTACGGCGCCGCCTACTTCACCGACAACCCAACGGTCCCCCGCGAGTCGATCGTCGCGAATATCAACCTGGACATGGTCGGTCGTGGGGTAGAAGGCGACGTGGAGGGCGGCGGTCCCGGCTACCTACAGATCCTCGGATCGCGGAGGCTATCCACCGAGCTCGGCGACCTGGTCGAGTCCGTGAACACCGCGTCCGGCTTCGATTTCGAGTTCGACTACTCGTACGACGCGGATGGCCACCCTCAGCAGTTCTACTGCCGCAGCGATCATTATATGTACGCGCGATACGGTATCCCCGTTGTCTTCTTCAGCACGGGAAGCCACCAGGACTACCACATGGTGACCGACGAATCGCAGTACATCGATTACGACAAGATGGCGCGCGTCTCGCAGTTCGTTTACGAAATAGCCGCGTCGATCGCGAACCTGGACCATCGACTGGTGGTTGATAAACCAAAACCGGACCCCAACGCGCCGTGCCGGCAATAGATCGGACGAGACAGCGAATCGCCGATATCGTCACCGTCGTCGCCGCGTCGGCGTCCTCGCCCTCGCCCCGCGTCCGCGAGGTTCTGAGATCTTACTTCGCCGCTTGGGGGATTCGGAAAAAAGCCGCGGGCGCGGGGCGAGGACGCGGGCGCGGACGCGGCGTTGACGCCGACGATTCAATCCAGCGCCCCAGCACTCTCTCCAGCTCTTTGCCGTTCTTCACCGACGCTGCGCCGCGCCGTTCGATCATCTCGCCGGCTTCGCGGGCGTTCGCATGGCGAGGGCCGAACAGTACCGGCGCGCCGAGTGCCGCCGGCTCCAGTACGGAGTGCAGACCCTTCTTGCCGAACCCACCGCCCACGTAGGCAATATCGGCCAGCGCGTACAACTCCCCTAACATTCCGACTGCGTCAACGACGATGACCTCGACGGCGGCAGCATCGTTCTCCAATTCTGACAATCGCACGTGGGCCAATCCATCGACCTCGAGGTGAGATTCGAGCCTGCGAAGGTGGTCGTCCGTGGGCTCATGTGGAACAAATACCGCGCGAAGGTCGGGATAGCTGGTTCGCAGCTTCGCCACCGCAGGGACCAGATGCTTCTCGCCTTCCGGCCAGCTCGATCCGGCCACCAGGGTGAGACCATCGTGACCTGCGAGAAGCGAGATCGGCGGTTGCGTGGGATCCACGGCTTGGGCCCGCGCCCAAACCTGATCGAACCGGGCATCGCCTGTGATCTCGATGCGATCGGCTGGCACGCCCAACTGCACGAGTCGCGTCGCATCCTCTACCGAAATCGCGCCCACCGCGTCCAAGCGCTCGTACGCCGGGCCGAGCAACCCACGCGCCGGCCAGCGAAGTCGACTCGAGTTCGGAGCGAGCGTCGCACTGACCAGCGCCAGCGGAACATCGCACCATCCAGCCACGCGGGTAACGTTTGGCCAGACATCCAACTTTCCGAATACGATAGCGGAAGGTTGCACCGCCTCCATGACCCGCATCAAGTCGGCGACGACATCAAACGGCATGTAGTCCGCGTAGTCTACCGGTAGCTGTTCGGCGAACTTCTCCGCGGAAGGAGAGAAATAGGTGTAGAGAATCTGGAGATCTGGCCGAAGCTCGCGCAGCGCATCGATCACCGGACGCGTTTGCAGCCCTTCCCCCACCGACGGCGCATGGAACCAAACCAATGCTGCTTCGCTTCGATTCTCCTTGGCCCACGACTCGAGCCGCTCGATCAGCTCGTGCCGCCCCTCCAGGCTGCGCCGTGCCTTGTCCGGCAAGAACGGCGCGCGTGGCAGCGCACGTCGGCCCGCCTCGGTGGCCCAGTCGTAGAGCGTTTCCCCGAACTTCATGCACCAATACTGCCGGCTAGCAAGGTCTGTGGCAACGCTTCGGTCACAGGTGACCGCTACATGATCCAGACATGACCACTGCCTGACCGCGACCGCCTAACTTGGGCTGTCGAAAGCTCGTCCAGAGCGCGGCTCAGCCTACCTCCTTTGCCCATCTACCCCTGACGGAAGGTAGCTCCACGCTCGGAAGGCGAGCTTTCTCTTGTCCGCTCGCCGGCCGCCAAACCCAGCGCTAGTTTAGCCCTGTGCGCTACATAGGCAACAAGAACAGACTGATCCCGTTCATTCGCCGGGCCCTCGAACAACTGAACATCGAAGGCAGGACGGCTTGCGACCCTTTTGCTGGAACCGCCGCAGTTGCACGCTTCCTAAAGAACCATGGGTACTCTGTGGCGACCAGCGATATCATGTCGTTCAGCTTTGTGCTGCAGTGGGCCTACGTCGTCGTGGACAGGATCCCGGACTTCGAGGGCCTCGCGTCCATGATCGACCTGGATGAAGATCCGCTCGCCGCGACTATCGCTCACCTGAACCGGGTCGCCCCAATTCAGGAGTTCATCTACGACCACTTTTCCCCTGAGGGCCATGCCGGCTCGGAACACGACCGGCGTTACTTCACACCGGAGAATGCGGCCAAGATCGATGCCGTTCGCCGGCAGATCTGCGAGTGGCGCCAACACGGCCAGTTGAACGATGATGAGAACTACGTCTTACTGGCGGCGCTCATCGAAGCGGCTGACCGCGTCGCTAACACGACGGGCGTTTACGCCGCTTATGTGAAAACCTGGCAACCGAATGCGACCAAAGACCTTAGACTCAGGCCTCCAAGGATGGTCACCGGCACCGGTCTCAGTTGCCGGGCATTTCAGCTCGACGCCATCGACCTGATGGGTAAGCTGGATGGCTTTGATCTCCTTTATTTGGACCCGCCCTACAACACGCGCCAGTACGCCGGCTACTACCATATCCCCGAGATCATCGCCGAGGGTTGGTTCGATGAACGGCCGGTCCTGCGCGGCAAGACGGGGCTTCCGGAAGACGAAGACAAACGCTCGGACTGGTCTCGACGACGTCGTTGTGAACACGCATTTGCCGAGCTCGTGAACGCGGCGCCTTGCAAGCACATACTGATGAGCTACAACTCCGAGGGCATTATTTCCGAGGACTGCATAGAACAGGTGATGCGCGAGCGAGGCGAACCGAAAACGTACCAGCGCTTGGAGCACGATTACAAACGCTACCGGAGCGACCGGGACAGCGACAAACGACGCTACAAGGGCGACCGAGTCACCGAGCGCCTCTACTATGTGCGCGTTGACTGAGACATATTGAATACACTCGATGCAAGCCCGACACACGGAACGACGACAATTCGTCGGGTTACTAGAGAGCGCCAGATGCGCGCCCCATGCTGGGGGCGGAGGTTGTAGGTAGAGAGGCCTGAGATGTCACGGCACACACAGAAGAAGAAGAAGGCCGCAGAGCGCCGGAGAAGCGTCGACCGCCGCGGCGCCAAGCGTCGGCGCGGCAAGGTCGCACACGGCGACGACGATCGACGCGGAATACGTGACCTCTACAAGACCGACCTCGACCGACACCTCTGGTCGTGGGCGAGCCCCTCCGCTCGAGAGAAGAGACGCAAAGAGAAACACCGTCGTCGCCGCCGACGCAAACTCGCCGGAGTTGTAGCTTCGGCAGCCGGAGCCATGGGAGCGGCCGGGTTGTCGTATTTCCTTTACCGCCGGCTACGCGATGACGATCAACCCCTCGACCCCATACACAGCCAGGCGGATCTCGACGAGGCAGACTTCGAGTGACGCTGCGTCCCGGTTGTCGGTCGGGTGCGGGACAAGCCTGTTTCCATGCATCGCGGGGCAGGAAGGTGCAGCCGGGACTCCTCGCTTCATGTCGCGCGAGAACCGCCAGCCATTCTTCACGGGCCTAAGCGCTCCAAATGTCCGCTCGTGAGTCCCGGCTGCACCTTCCTTGATCGCGGCCCCTTGAACTCGAATCTTCCGCACCGCCCTGTCCCGGCAGTTGGCGCGCCTGAAATCCGCCACTTCTCCTGCAATAAGTCTCGCCCCCCACATTATCGGTTTCGCGGCAGCTGCCGACTGGAACGTCCCCGACGGTGAGTAGGCTCGAGCTCTTGTGGCTGCTTCACCCTGCTCGGTATTCCTACCGTCAGGATCCCGGTCAGGGGCGCGGACGGGCTCGTGCGAGCGTAAGTTGGAGCGCGGCGGCGGCGAGGCCGCCGTACCCGCGGACTGGCCGCGCGACCTGAAGCTCGACGAGCCCGTCCGCGTCCCGACAACCACTAAACCCGAAAACGTCAAAGCCCGGGACACGACAACATGCCCAAGACCATCGAGATCTACGAGTACAACGCTTTCACCGATCAGCCCTTCGCAGGAAACCCAGCGGGAGTGGTCACCGACGCTCAGGGACTCGACGCCAACCTCATGCAGCGCATCGCCCGACAGATGAACCTGGCCGAGACCGCCTTTCTCGTGCCGCCCTCGAATCCCGAGGCTGACATCCGTCTCCGCTGGTTCACTCCGGCGATCGAAGTCGAGCTGTGCGGGCACGCAACCATCGCCGCGTTCACCGCCGCGGTCGAGCACGACGTGTTTCCGGTGGCCGAAGGTGAAGAGCGCCTGCTTGGCGTGGAGACGCTTTCCGGCGTGCTGAGGATCGGCGTGGCACGCCGCGAGGGCCGGCCAGAAGTCTCCATGCAGATCCCGGTGCCCACGCTCGAGTCCATCGATATCGATCGGGATGCGTTCGCCGCGTTGTGGGGCGCCGACGCCGACGACCTGGCCGGGGACTGGCTCGTTCACCGCGGCCTGAACTACTGGTACGTGCCCGTGCGCGATCAGTCCCGGCTACGCTCGTTGACGCTGGACAAGGAGAAGCTGGCCGAAGTCGACTCCACCGCCGCCTTCACCTTCTGGACCACCGACACGATCGACTCCGACTCGGACTGGCACCTGCGATTCTTCGCACCGTTCCACGGTGTCGACGAGGATATCGTCACTGGAAGCGCCCAGGGACCCATGGGCATCGTTCACCTGAGGCTCGGGGGCGGTCCGGCGCGTGAGGGTTGGACGGAGTTCAAGGGCGAGCAGGGCGACGTTCTCGAAAGGCCGGGTCGCGCCAAAGTCAGAGTGTTAATAGAAAACGGCGCCGTTACCGACGTGGAAATCGTCGGCGGCGCCGTGCCCATGCTCGAGGGTCGGATCCGGATCTAGGAGGTCGAAACTAGAATTCGTCCTCTTCTTCAGGCTCGGCCGAGAAGCGGTGCCACCACAGCTCGTCCTCTTCTTCCTCTAGCTGGCGGGCGGCCTCGTTGACGATACGCTGGGCCTCTACCACCTCCGGGATTTCGCTCTTCTCTCCGAACAACCGACCGGTGTGGCGAACCTCGTACTCGAAGAGCTGGGACCGCAAGTTACCGAAGATCTTGATCAGCTGCGGAGCCGCGTCTAGCAACTCGCCGTTTTCATCCAGACGGCGTATGACATCCGCCAACTCCAGCAGGTCTTCCCGGAGCGCGTCTGGGTTCACCCGTTCGTTTTCTGCCATCTCCGCTGCCCCTCCCCTATCGATTCCCCCGTTATCCACCTCTATCATATACACCTAAAACCCAAGAAGTGCCTTCACGACTTCCCAGGCGGTGGATCGAGTCGATCCTCCACGAGTATAATACAATGATGCTCTGAGCAGAACTCCAAACTATCAACCCACGGGCCATGGCACGTCGCACGGGGACCGCCACTCTACCACTCCACACCGGCAGGGCACCCCGCTGGTTGTTCCAGCGGATGACCGCCCTCGCCAGATCGTTGACCGAGGCGTTCGTTATCGAGCACGGCCCTTCGGAGTTCCTGGCTCGGCTGTCCGACCCCTACTGGTTCCAAGCATTCGGTTGTGTCCTGGGCTTCGACTGGCACTCCAGCGGCGTCACCACGACTGTCTGCGGGGCCCTGAAGCAGGGGCTGGCCGGCACCGAGGCGGACACATCGATTCTTGTCGCCGGCGGCAAAGGGCGTACGTCTCGGAAGACGCCGGGCGAGTTGCGCGAGCACGCGTCGCGCCTCGGCCTGGACGGCGAAGCGCTGGTCTACGCCAGTCGCATGTCTGCCAAAGTCGACAGCGCCGGGTTGCAGGACGGATACCAGATCTATCACCACTCATTCTTCTTTACCGGGGCCGGCGAGTGGGCGGTGGTTCAGCAGGGCATGCGCGAGAGCGCCGGCTCGGCCCGTCGCTACCACTGGCTGGGTCAGGGGGTCCAGGATTTCGTCTGCGAGCCCCACGCCGCGATCTGCTCCCAGCGAAACGAACAGACTGTGCTCGACTTCGTAGCCAGCGATTCGGCACCCGCTCGAGACGCGGCCGCGGAGGTTGCTCGCGAGCGGCCCGGCACGGTGCAGCGCGAGCTGGCAGATCTGCTCAGCCTGGAGCTACCCGCGCGACATCACATCGACCTTCGCCGCGATGTAAGCCCCCGCAACCTCGGTAAAGTGCTGGTCACGACATACGAGGCCCAACCCAAGGACTTCGAGGCACTACTGGCACTCAAAGGTGTTGGCGCCAAGGCGGTGCGAGCGCTGGCACTGATCGCCGAACTGACGCACGGAACAACCGCCAGTTGCCGGGACCCCGCTCGCTTCAGCTTCGCTCACGGTGGCAAAGACGGCTTCCCCTATCCCGTCGACCGGGAAACTTACGACGCTTCGATCGAGTGGCTGCGGGACGCACTAGGCCGTGCCCGGCTGGGTAACACGGATCGAATGGATGCCTTGCGCCGGCTGGCGAAATGGGAGGCGGCGTGAAGCCCCTGGCGGCAGGAGTGACCATGGTACTCGGAGTCTCGCTGTTCTCGTGCTCCCCAGGCTATGTGCTCAGAGCCGGCTGGGAAGAAGCCCGTATCCTGGCCCGCCGGCGATCCATGGAGGACGTGCTCAACGACCCGACTCTAGACAGCGAGACGCGAGGAAAGCTCGAGACCGTGGTACAGGCACGCAGCTTTGCCCAGCAGGACCTTCGCCTCGACGTCGGCGACAGCTACACGTCGTTCTCCGATATCGGACGCGACACCCTCGCCCTCGTTCTTTCGGCGAGCCCGGCGGACAAGCTATCC
>JBDHGH010000025.1:0-28870 GCA_039589995.1 Gemmatimonadota bacterium
GCCACTCGCTCGCGCTCGATCTCGATCTCGATCTCCGGTTGGCCGCGCAGCAGTCCGGTGCGCACACCCGTTAGCATCGGCAGCGCGTTCAGCCGCCGCTCGACCTCGGCGGCGACATCGAGAGCCACGTTCAGGTCTTCACCCCGGATCCTCACCGCGATATCCGCTTCGCCCGAGCCGAGGACTCGTCCCAGTTCGGTGGTACGACCCGTCTCGATGGTCAGTGCATCGCTGCTCAACAAGTCGCCGATGCCGAGCCGCATTCGCTCCACAGCTTCGGCGGTCTTCGTTCCAGCCGTCAGGCGAACGTCCAGCGCCGCTGTATTCACGCCCGTCGCCTCGCGTTCGGTCACCTCGGCCGCCTCGGCGCGCCCTATCCGCGCAAAGGTCGCCTCCGTCGACGCATCCTCCATCGCCACGCTCTCGACTTGCGACGTCACCTCATCCGTCGTCTCGAGCGGTGTGCCCAACGGCAGGTTGATGCGAGCCCGGTAGGCGCCCTCATCGACCTGGGGAAGGAGATCACGGGGCAGGCCGTAGCCGACGGCGAGCGCGACCGCGAAAGCGGCTGCGGCAACGACGAGAGTTGCGGCTCGATGATCCAGCGCCCACTCGAGCAGCTGGTGATAGCGGCGCGCGAAGCGCTCGAACCATCGGTCGAACGCGCGGAAGACCGGCTGCGCCAGCACCGACAACGGCCGCGCGATCAGGCCACCCCAGAACTTCACCAGTGCGACGATCAACGCGCCAAACATTCTGAACAGCGAGCCGATCGCAACTCCGACCCATCGCAGCAGGATAGACGGCCACCGCCACCACCGCGCTTTGCCGCCGTACTTCTCGCTGGTTTCCTGTGCGACGTCCCGAACCCGCGGGACCATCCTCCCACGATCACCCACATCCGCGCCCGCCTCGGCACCGGCGCCGATGCGAGCCGCGATGGTCGGCAGCAAGGTCAACGCCACCAACAGCGACGCCAACAAGGACACCGCCACCGCAATCGACAGGTCCTTGAATAGCTCTCCAGCCACACCTTTCACATAGATGATCGGGCCGAACACCGCGATGGTCGTGAACGTCGACGCCGTGATTGCCGCCTGGACTTCTCGGGCACCCAACGCGGCAGCGGCGGCCGGGCCCAATCCCCGCTCGCGATGCCGGAAGATGTTCTCCAGCACAACGATCGAGTTGTCCACCAACATGCCGACGCCCAACGCCAACCCGCCCAGGCTCATGATGTTCAGGCTGACGCCGAACACGTAGAGCAGTCCGAACGTGAGGATCACGCTGATGGGTATCGACAATGAGATGGCCACCGGGTAACGGGCATCGTGCAGGAACAGGAACAGTACCAGGAAGGCGAGGATGCCTCCCAAGGCCAACGCTTGCACGACGTTGGAGATCGAATCGCGGATGAAGCCGGCTTGCGAGGTCGCCACGGCCAGCTCGACCTCGGGGTACTCCGACCGCAGCTGTCCGAGCACTTCCTCCACGCGCTCCGCCACCTGAACTGTGTTGGCGCCCGACTCCTTATATAGAAGCAGGCCCACCGACTCGCGGCCATCGTAGCGCGCGATGGTCTCGCGATCCGCGTAGCCGTCCTCTACCTCGGACACGTCGCGCAACAACACCACCGTGCCGCTGCCCCCACGACCGACGACCGTTTCACCGATCTCGTTCACCGCCTGAAACTCGCCCAGCGCACGCAGCGCATAGCGGTAGCGTCCACGCCGGATCGTACCGCCCGGCGCGCTGTAGTTCGCCGCGTCCAACGCCACCGACACCTGGTCGATGGTCACGCCCAAGGCTTCCAGTCGGCCGGGATCTACCTTCACGTGGATCTCTCGCTCCAAACCACCGGCCACCGCCGCCTGCGCGACACCGTCGATCTGTTCGAGTCGTCGCTTGAAGACGTTCTCCGACACTTCCTTCAACTGCCACAGGTCGATGGTCTCGGATGTGGAGGCGAGCGTCATCACCGGCTCGCTGGTGGGATCCGACCGCAGGATCGTAGGTCGCTCTGCACGCTCCGGCAGGTCATATCGGACGTTGTCCAGCTTCTCGCGCACGTTCAGCGTCGCGAAGTCCATGTCGGTGCCCCAGAGGAACTGAAGCTGGACTTGAGACGCGCCTTCGCGGCTCACCGAGTTGATCGACTTCACACCGGGCACTCGCGAGACGGCACGCTCGATGGGCTCCGTGATGAAGCGTTCGACTTCTGCCGGGCCCGCCTCGGGGTACTGAGTCCAGATGCTCAGGGTTGGGAACGACACGTCCGGCAACAGGTCCACCGGCAAGCGGGTGAAAGCGATACCGCCGACCAGCACGATGGCGATAAACGCCATCGCCGTGGCCACCGGTCGTCTTATCGATAGATCAGGTAGCGCCATCGGAGAACGGGCCTCATTGCCCGGGGAGTTGGATCGGTCGCCCGACGGCGCCCTGCAGCCGCGCGAGACTCTGCATGAAATCGTAGCGCGCCTCGATCAACCCGCGCTCCGCTTCCGTCGCCTGATTGGTAGCGTTTTGCAGCTCGATGTAGGATATCGATCCGATCTGGTAGCGCTCGGTTGCCAGCCGCACCGATTCGCGTGCGAGCTGAACGTTCCGATCCTGCAACTGGACCGCCTGGTAGGCCGCGAGTAGCGCGTCGTACGCGTTCTTCACCTCTTTGTCTGTATCGAGGATCTGCGCGACTTTGTTCTGCCGCGCCTCCTGAAGGCGAGCCGACTCCTGCCCCGTCCGCCACTTCTTCTCGAAGCCCGCCAGCAGCGGCCAGCTAAGCGCGAACTGCAGGTTGTTACCCGAGTTCCTCGGATCGGTGTTAAAGATGTCGCCATCTGGGCCCAGCACTTCCGACTTGCTGAGCGCCAGAGTAATGCTGAAGTTCGGCAGCCAGGTGCCCCGCGCCGACCACAGCCTCTTATTCGCCGCGCTGATCTCCTCGTCCATTCTCAGCAGTTCGGGATTCGCGGCCCGAGCAGCGTTGATCAAGTCGATAGGCCGAAGTAAAGAGGGGTCGAAGATCGATGCGGTGTCGCGCAGCTCGTAGTCGATGTCCTCCTGCAAACCGATCATCACCGAGAGGTCCCGCCTGGCTGCCGTGGCCGCCTGATCCGTGCGCAGCACCGCCAGCTCGTTCTGCCCGACCTGTACCTCCGCCTGCAGGACATCAGTCTGCTGGGCCGAAGCGATGCGGAATCGCGCCTGTGTGACCTCCAGGTCACGGCGGCGCGCGGCCAGCAAGTCACGCGACAGACGCGACAATTCTTGCTGTTTCAACGCCTCGTAATACTGCGACTGCATCTGAGATTGCAGAAGCACCAGCCGGGCCAGCGCGGCGTAGTTGGCCGCACGTGCCGAAGCGTTGCTGGCACCGATGTCGAAAATCCTGCTGCCGCCGTCGAAGACCTGCCAGTTAAAGAACAGTCCTGCATTCGCCGTCTTTGTGATGCTGGTCAGCGGCTCGGGTAACTCCTGGGCTGCGCCGGCCGGGTCCACGAAGGAGCGCGTGGTGAACTCGTTTCGGCCGAAGGTCGCCTGCGCCGTCACCGTGGGCATTACGGCGCCCCAAGCGCTCCACACCCCTTCGCCCACAGCGTTAGCCGAAGCCAGTGCCGCACGATAGTCGGGGTTGTATTGCTCCAGCAGCGAGCCTGCACCCCTCAACGTGAGCACCGTATCCTGTTGCGCGATCGAGTCGGGTACCTGCGCTTGCACCGGTCCACCGACGAGAAGCGCCGCAATGACGCACAGTCTTCGCATCGCCTCAGCCCTCCGCGTCGTCGAGGGTAATTTGGACTCGGGCATCGTGGATCAGGGTGTAATGGCCCTCGGTAAGAACGATCTGCCCCGGCTCTAGCAACGTGGTACCGTCTCCCTCGACGACCTCGAAGTACTCATCGTTCTCTAGGCCCGTGGTGACGTACGTCCACTTGGCTGTTCCCTGCGACGCGCCTTCCGAGTCGGGCTCGAACACGAACACCAGCGTTCGGTTGTCGCGTTCCAAGAGCGAGCCACGCGGAACCATGGTCCGGTTCTCATACAGACGAGCCGCGATCCGCACCCGCGCGTACATCCCCGGCTTCACCGAACCGTCGGAGTTCAATAGCACCACCGTCACGCGCGCCATGCGAGTCCGTGGATCGACGACCGGATTGATCGACTCCACCTGGCCCAAAAGCACTCTGTCGGGAAAAGCGGAGAGAGTGACCCGGGCATCGCGACCAGCCTCCAGGAACGGCACCTCGGTCTCCAGCACCTGCACCTCGATCTTGACCTTCGTTATGTCTACGATCTCGGCAATCGAGTCTCGCAGCTGCAACCGCTCACCCGGCACGATCGCCAGGTTTGCCAGCGCGCCCGCGAACGGTGCGCGCACCGTAGCGCGCTCCACGTTCATCTCGGCCTCGCGGACCCCGACCTCGGCCGAAGTGAGACCGCTCCGTGCACGGGCCATGCGTCGACGCTCGGTCCGCAGCTCCTCGTCCGCGATCTCCTCATCGAACAAGGTCAGCTCGGCGAATTGGGCTTCCGCCTGCTCCAGCGCCGCCTGTGCCCTCTCCAACTCGAAGTCGTAGCGTTCCGGATCGATGCGGGCGAGCACCTGGCCGCTGCGGACGTAGTTGCCTTCCGCCACCAGGACATCGGTCACCGGACCTTCGACCTCGGCGGCCAGCAGCGTGCGAGCGAACGCCCGGGCCTGCCCTGTGGCCGACACGCTCATCACGAACGTGTCCCTCAGCACAGTTGCCGCCGAGACGGGTATGGCGATTTCGGTTCGAAAGGCTTGAGCGGACTCGACGTCGGGCTGATCCTCGTCGGTCGTAGCGCTGGCGGTGTCCGATTCGTCCTCGGCCTGGAGAGAGCGGAGCCGCAAATAAATCCCGCCTAGCGCGCCCGATAGGATGATGACCGCGGTGACGATACTCAGGGTGCGACGACTGAATACCATAGTATTGCCGGAGCTTTCTGTTGTTTGGTCAATGGGGCTAAGCGTCTAACATTGACCTCACGAGTCTAGATGCGCTAGTCAGATGAAGCGTCGCACGAGGGGTACGGCAGCAGTCCGGAGGAACAATGTCCATCCGAAAGAGCAAGCGGCAACCCTCTTCGGGGTGGCTGGGGAGTCCCGTGGGTTAGCCGGTCCAAGGCAAAGGGCCGAACGGATCGCGCTGTACCACCCCAACATACACGTAAACCGGGCCCAATCATCATATCCTCAAGATTCCACTACGCGCAGAACGCTCCTAAAGTTTGACGGAGCGAGCCGTCGAATGGTTTGACACCCGAACCCGCTCAACGGTAACATCTTGGGGGAACTCCAGCGATCGCAAAGAGGCCACGGGCATCCGACCGCGGCCCCACGACTGAGGTGTTCATGGAAGATCTGGTAGCAATCGCGAACTTCATGACCAAGACGGAGGCGGAGACAGCTGCAGGCCTGCTGAAAAACGAGGGGATCCCCTACCTTATCCAATCCCAGGAAGGCATGCTGCACGGTCCCATCGGTCCTGGCGCGACCATCTACGTGGCCCCCGAAATGGCCGCACAGGCGCACGAAGTTCTAGGAATACCCGACGAAGAATAGAAAAGAGGAGGTTTGGTCCGCTCCGACCTATATCCGGAAGCTCTCCCGGCTTAACGGCCAGTCGGCCACGAACCGCGCCGGGTCCACATACTCGCCGCGCTCCCAGACCTCGAAGTGCAGATGGGGCCCTGTGACTTTGCCTGTCGAGCCCTGAGTGCCGATTCGATCCCCCGCGATAACTCGATCGCCGACCTGGACTGCCATCTCATCGAGGTGGGAATAGAACGTCTTCAGTCCGCCGCTGTGGTCGATGATGATCACGGTGCCGTGGTTCTTGCCACCGGCGTAATCGGCGGTCGCCACCTCGACAACTCCGTCAGCCGCCGCATGCACCGCCGAGCCGGCCTTGTCGACCAGGTCTATCCCTCGATGATGCGCCTCTTCGCCCGTATACGGATTGGGCCTCAGTCTCCACGCCGATGTCACTCGTGCTCCCGGCATCGGGTTCACCAAGACGACCTCCTGAGGGCTGTCCCACGTCGCAGCGTCAGCGACCTCCGCGTTCGACTGCCCCATCGACCCCGTGGCCATCGGAAGTAGGAACAGTCCGAAGGCGGCCACCACCGGCAACGAATAGACGATACTGGCTCGCTTCACAGAGCTTCCCTTCTTTATGCTCTTCAATCTCATCTCTAGTCTCTCCTTGGTACTCACCAACGCCGGAATCAGACCGGGCTCGCTAGCGACCCCCAGTCTCAACACGGTCAGGATGCTTCGGCCATAAGTCTTCGCGGATATGCCGCCGCTTCCCAGGACCATCCCGTCACAGATGCGCTCGCTCTCGTCTCTCATCCGCCTGGAACTGACCCACACGACGGGATTGAAGAAGTACATCACCGAGATGAGCAATTGGATCTCGAGTAGCAGGTCGTCCCAGCGACCCACGTGAGCCAGTTCATGGGCCAGCACCGACTCGACGAGGCCAACCTGATCGCTTTCCATTACGGCCCGCGGGAGAAAAACCACGGGGCGCATGCTTCCATAGGTGAAGGGAGAGCCGAAATCGTCGGATGTCACGACCCTGACAGCTCTACGAACTCGGAACCGCTCCGTCCAATGCCGAGCGACAGTCAGGACTTTGACATCGTCTACCGGCCTGGCGCGACGCACGATTTTACGGTAGACCCTCCGCTTCCTGATCACTGAGCAGCCAACGGCAAGCATCCCGACAACCCATGCGACGACGATCATCCACAGCCAGGGCGCTGAGCCCTGTTGGGCGTCACCCGTCGCGCTCGCTGATCCCTCGACCATCCCACCCGCGTCGGACCACCCACCGGCCCACCACGCATCCTGCAAGAGAGTCTCCGTGGACAACGCCACATCAGTCCGCCCGACTAGATTCCACAGACTGAAAGGCACCGACAGATCGATGGGCAGGATTAAACGCAGAAGCACCAACCCCCAAAGCGCGTGGCGAAGCAGCGGCGACACGTTCCGCAACACCCGGGTGAGCGCCAATACGATGACGAACAGGATGGACGAGTAGAAAACTTCCCACCCGGCTACTCTCAGCAGCGCGCCGGCCACCTCGGCGACCCAAGCCATGACTCCGGAGACCACGGCTACTCTCCTTCCTCGAGCAGCCGAGAAAGCTCCTCGACCTCTTCCGGCGTCAACGCATTAGACTCTGCGAACAGCGAGACCACTGGAGCGTAGTCCACTTCCAGCACTCGCTCGGCCAGATCTCGGACTACACCCGCCAGCCCCGCCACCTTCGACACGCACGGATCGTACAGATACATCCCGTGAAAGCTGCGCTTCGACAGCAGCCCCTTCGCCGCCATACGGTCCAGCGTAGTCCGCGTGGTCGAGTAGGCCCAGTCCACCGACCCGCTCAGGCCATCGTGGACCTCCCGGGCGCTCAATTCGCCGTCTCTCCAGAGCACCTTGAGGACCGCCAGCTCCGACCTCGTCAGGTCGGGCGAAGACAACTTGGATCCGTTCACTTCCGGCCTCGCCGTTTCGGTGAGCACCCTAGGTAAAGGATACGCTACATTGTAGCGAACACACTATACACGTACCCGGCTCGGCTGTCAACTCCCGCTATCTTCTGGGGTAGTACTATTCAACGGTTTGGTATGGGCACTTCTATCCTTTTGTCAGTCATCGCAGCCATCGCCGTCCCGGCGGACGCTCAACCCTGCCGGGTGGTCGGCGCCACCAGCGAGGTTGATGTCCGCTTCGCCAAACTGGCCTGCGAGGCTGCCCAGGAACGCCTCGAAGAACTCTTCCGCGCCGAAACCGAGCCCATCGTGATCGTGCTCTCAGGGGACGGAGCGGACCTGCGGGCGGAGTGGATACTTCACTGGCATACCGGCGACGAACTGCGCGACTTCGCGCTACGCGCCGGTCTTATCGGCTCCGAGGTGGAATCACACGTCGTCGAGCAGTGGGAGGAATTTCTTCCGCACGAGATCGGTCACGTCTTCGTATGGCAGTACCTCGAAAACAGAAGAGCTCGGCGCATCGCCGGCGAGTACGCCACGCCTCTCCCGGACTGGTTCGAGGAAGCTGCCGCCATCTGGATGGAGCCGGAGCACCTGCGGAACCAGCGCCTGGCTATGGCGCGAATCTTCTGGCAGAGCCTTCCCTCAGTCGCAGACATCGTCAACGGCGTGCACCCCAGGACCCACGATCCCGACCCCGCCACCATCACCTGGGAACGAGAAACCGGTCCCTGCGAAGGCTCGTGCCCCGACAGCGCGATCAGGGTTACGGTGAGACAGTTTCCCGATGGTCGGACAGCCGTCGACACCCAGTACGTCGCCGCGTACCCGTGGGAAGTGGACGGACGCGACTACTACTACCCACAAGTCTACTCTCTACTGGCCTACATCCACGACGTCGGCGGCTACGAAGCCGTCAACACGATCGTCCGCCGCCTACGCAACAACCCCCGCGACCCTAACCACCTCGAGAACCTCCCAAACCTCCCCTCCGACCTCGACGATCTCGACCGCGCCTGGCGCGCCTGGCTACAGAAAAAGCGATAACCCCTGGCCGGGGCAAACGCCCTCGCCTACCACCACGCAATCGTCATCGTCGCGTCCTCGCCCCGCGCCCGCGAAGGGCGGCGATCACTCACCCACAATCTGCACGACGAGCCGCCGCGATCGCGCCCGGTTATCGAAGTCGATGAAGGTGATCTGCTGCCAAGTCCCGAGTAGCAAATCCCCGTTGACGAAGGGCACGGTTAGCGACGGACCGAGAAGCGCCGCGCGCACGTGCGAGTGTCCGTTCCCATCACCCCACCGCATGTTGTGGTCGTAGTCGCGCTCGGGTGCGGCGATCTCGTCGAAGAGTCGTTGCAGATCGGCCAGCGCACCCGACTCGTATTCGATCGTCGTCAGCGCGCTGGTCGAACCCGGGCAGAAGACGTTCACGATCCCCGAGCTGACGCCGCTCTCTCGGACTCTCGACGCCACCGCTCCGGTGATGTCGTGCATTTCGGCATGGCCGCGCGTCTCTAGCGCGATGTTATCGGTGACAACCAAGCTGGACTCTCCCTTCATCTATTCCTGCTGTCGTTTCCCATGGTAAGGTCCCCTGCTATGGCGTAGGATAATCATCGATCTTACCTTTCGCCTCCACTATAAGATATTGAGCGGCAGCGAACCCTCGGCGCTCGAACGAGCCGGGAGAAGGACGATGAGACCCGCACAGGTCACGACAACGATGATGGCGGCGCTATTGGTCGCCGCGTGTTCGGGAATGCAAGTGGAGAGCAACCTCGAGCCGGGAGCCAGCTTCGACGGGCGCGAGACCTACTCGTGGACGATGCTGGGCGATAGCAACGGCGACGTGCAATTGGCAGCCAACCCGCTGATGCGCCGCCGCTTCATTCAGGCCGTGGACGACCAACTGGCGGCCCGAGGATATGCGAGGGTCGAAGAGAACGGAGACTTCGTAGTCACGTTTTACACGTTTTCTGAGGAACAAGTGCAATGGGAGCAGTTTGATGTTACGACCCGCACCCTCTACAGGAATCCTGTCTATGTGAACAGTTGGGATCAGGGTACCTTGGTCATCTCCGCCGTGGAGCCGAACGGACAAAAACTCCTGTGGGTCGGTTGGGCGTCAGACGCGCTCGACCCCGGCAAGCCGGACAAGAACGAGAAGCAGATGAACGAAGCCGTCACCAAGATCATGGCGGATTTTCCGGCGACCGGCGGTTCGTGACTCGCGTCGCTCGAGGTCACCAAAACGTAAAAGGCGAGATCGATGTCTAAATCACGGATTCTACTTGCGGCTCTGGTGGCGACAGGGTGTGGTGGCGGCACGAACGTCACCGTCGACTTCGACCGTGAGGCGACCTTCGCCGGTCGCGAAACCTACACCTGGGTATTCCTCGACGAAAAGGACCGCGCTCTCTCCGGCGCCCCAACCCCTGCGTCGCAGGATCGCATCATCGAGGCCATGGACAGCGCGCTGACCGCGATGGGCTACCGCAAAGTGACTCCGCCGACCGACCCCGATCTTCTGGTCGGCTTCGCCGTTACGCGAGAGGACAAGACCGACGTCCAACAAGTGTACACCGACGTCAACCTCGGGTACGCGCAGGGCCAGACCACCGTGCGGACTTTCCAGGAAGGCACGCTGATCATCTACTTCGGTGACCCGATCAGGAAGGAAGTGATCTGGCAGGGCTCCGGGACCGAGGCGTTTCAGAACCCCAGCCAAGAGACGGTCAATAAGCGAATCGGTGAGATCGTCAAGAGAATCCTAAAGGAGTTCCCGCCCGAATAGTCAGCGGTCGGGGGAGAGCCGGCGAGCGACTTGCCCTTATCCCAGCTCGTCCAGCGGTACCGTCAGTCCCAGGATGTTCCAGCCGGCGTCGACATACGTCACCTCGCCGGTCACGCCGCGACTCCAATCGCTCAACAGCCACAGCGCCGTGTTCCCCACATCCTCGGTGGTAACCAGCGTTCTGAGCGGCGCGGCGCGTTCGGAGAAGCCGAGGATCTTCTTGAAGCCACCGACTCCCGATGCGGCCAACGTCCGGATCGGTCCGGCGGAGATCGCGTTCACGCGGATGCCTCTGGGACCCAGATCGCTAGCCAGATAGCGAACGCACGCCTCCAATGCCGCCTTAGCCACACCCATCACGTTGTACTTCGGCGCGACCTTCACCGACCCATAGTAGGTCATGGTCAGGATCGAGCCGCCGTTTGTCATGAGCGGTTCCACAGCCCGGGTCAGCGCGACCAAAGAGTATGCGCTGATGTCCAACGCCATCTTGAAGCCCTCGCGACTCGTCTCGACGAACCGACCCTGAAGATCCGCGCGGTCTGCGAAGGCGATGGAGTGAACCATCACGTCGATCGTCCCGTACGTAGCTTCTACCTTCTTGAATAGGTGTTTGATGGCGGTATCGTCGGCGACATTGCACTCTTCGATCAGCTTGGAGCCCACGCTCTCAGCCAAGGGCCGGACCCGTTTCTCCAACGGCGCCGCTCCGTAGCTGAACGCCAGTTCGCAGCCCTCCCGGCGCAGGGCCTGGGAAATCCCCCACGCGATGGACTTGTCGTTCGCCACCCCGAAGATCAGTGCTGTCTTTCCGTCAAAAAGCCCCATTCGGGTCCCTCCTAACCCGGGCTACTTCAGGCCCCCCTCATCAGACGCCCCAATCTAATGCACCGGTGGCCTGTGGTCATCTCCTGCCGGAACATGTGCATACGCTTGACGTACCGCCGACCGCTGTTTATGAGAGTCAGCCGCGACCGTATTCCGTCCTGTACAAGGGAGCCTACGACATGAAGCGTTGCGAATGGTCGACCAGCGACCTCTCCATCACCTACCACGACGAGGAGTGGGGCGTACCCGTTCACGATGACCGGACGCTGTTCGAGTTCCTCATACTGGAAGGCGCACAGGCCGGCCTCAGCTGGGAGACCATCCTCAAGAAGCGTGACAACTACCGCCGCGTCTTCGACGAATTCGACGCGCGGAAGATCGCCAAGTACGGTCAAAAGAAAGTCGATGCGCTGCTCGCCGACCCGGGGATCGTAAGAAACAAGCTCAAGGTCGCCGCCACCATTCAGAACGCGAAATCGTTTCTCGAGGTCCAGAATGAATTCGGCGGTTTCGATGCCTACGTCTGGGGCTTCGTGGATGGCGCGCCCAAGAAGAACGCCTGGCGCGCGTTGAAGGAGATACCGGCCGAGACAGCGGAATCGAAGGCGATGAGCAAAGACTTGCTTAAGCGCGGCTTCAAGTTCGTGGGACCGACGATCTGTTACGCCTACATGCAGGCCACCGGCATGGTCAACGACCATACGGTCGATTGTTTCCGCTACAACGAGGTAGCCTGACTACTCCTCCAGTATGTAGAGGTCGATGCCCTGTACACCTTCGACATCCGGAGCCGTGCGCGCAACGAGAGCAGCCACCCGCATCCCTCGAAAGGCCAGCGCCGCCACTCTATCCCTCAGCACAACCGTCTGCAGATGGACCCCTGCGGCGTCGAACACGTCGACTTCGGTACTGTCAAGCCGCGGACGATCTGCGATCACCCACAACCGCCCCATGCGATCGATGCTGAACGCATTGGGTCCGAAGAGGGGCTGCGGCGCATCCAGCGCCTCGTCCAACATTCCGCCTAACTCCGCCGGAGGTGGCCCGCCCTCACGCGCCGCTCGACCGCGACGCGCCCGCTCGTCCGCCTTCTCTTCCGAACTGAGATACTGTTCCCCCAGCTCGGTCCTTCCGAAACTCCTCAGCACCTCTCCCGTGCTGTCGAAAGCGGCGATCCGGTACTCCATCGACTGTCCTGCCAGTATCAACCCGTCCGCGCCCCGAACGGCCGCGATGAACGGTGGTGCGAAGGGATTATCGGAGTCCGGTCGATTCAAACCGGACTCGGGCGCGAACAGCGAGAAGCGGAGCTCCACCTCACCGGCCTCGAGATCGACGACGCCCACCGTAGGCTCAGGACTTATCGCGCCGTCGGCGAAAGCGAACTCCATCCACAGGGTCGTGACTCGATCGGCCTCCCACGCCAATAACCCCAACGGCATCCCGGGCACCTGCACCGAGCGCACAAACGCCAACTCGGCATCGAAGTGGCTGACACGATTCTGATTCATGTCCCCAACGACGACCTCACCACCCTCACCACCCAGCAGCGTGAAGGCACCCTCTAACTCACCCGGGCCACCGCCACGTCCAGCCCCGCGGCGCTCCGACCCTCCCGCAAGGCCGAGCAACACCACCTTCTGATCATCCCGATCGATGACCGCAACAGTCGTGTCGTCGATCCAAGCCAGAGCCACAGCGCGAAACTGTAGCAACTCGAGAGAGGAATGATGCTCAGCTGGTGTCAGCAAGATACGAGAGGAATCGTACGCAGCGGTGTCACCAGCCTGCTCGCAGCCCACAACGAAGAAACCGAAGCCAGCCGAAAACAGCAGAACTGTTCGAGCGCGAAGCAGCATGGGGCCTCCCGTGTTACCGGATTAGACTCCACGCACACCCTTGCGGTTGTAACGAGAAGCCCGGAGCTCGTCGCTGATTCGCGAGGTGCCTGGCCTATGAGCTGGGCGCCTAGTGGAGGCTCAAACAAGCAAGGAAGGAAGGTGCGGCCGGGGCTCCCGAGCGGACATTTGGAGCGCCCCGGCCCGTCATACTATCGCGGCCCCTAGTGCGCGACATGAAGCGAGGAGTCCCGGCCGCACCTTCCGCCACACGCAAAACTCAGCGGGCGCCCTCGACCCGCTCATGGGCGGCACCCGTCAGCGACGATACCTCTCCAACCACTGCAGATCGTCCTCGTCTACCCGAACGGCGTACAACGTCCCGTCGCCGAACCCGATGAACCTCCGCCCCTCGGGCAGCACGACTTGCCTCACTCGGCGGCCTGAAGCGTCGAACACATCGAACGTCTCGGGCTCGCCAAATACCACGTAACGCTCGACCCACGCCTCACCTTCCGGCGTTACGTTCACCGCGCCCCTGGGAAAGGCCGGTTTTACGTCAGGCCACTCCATCTCGTCGACGTCCGGTCGCGGGATGTTCATAGTCCGACCACTTCCACTACCGCCGGACCCACCCATCACCATGACCGCCGCCCCCTGCGACATGCGGTCGGCCCACGCCTCTTTGTCCTCGTCCGTCAGGCGAACCGGCTCGTACTCCACAACCGGGCCGGCCACCCGCTCTCCACCGCGCATCAGCCACTCGACGCGGTAGTCGACTCCCAGAGCGACGGCTACGCGACCGTCCGGTCCAACAGCCCACGCATCGGCCGGCTGGAACGGTGCCATGCCGGGGCCGCTGAACGCGAATCCTTGGCCACCACTCCTTACCTGACGAATCTGCTCCCGCGCCAACAGCCCAATTGTATCGATCGTTTGGGCGGCGCGATCCAAGGCGACGATCGCGAACGAATCCGGCAGGCTCCCCGGCGTCATCGATAGGGTTCCGGTGACATCGAAGTAGATGCGACCCTTCGCATCGACCCCTCGCGGGAACATGAAGATGCCGTCCGAGCGAACCAGCGACTCGGATCCTTCCAGCCGCCCGTCGGGCGTCACCATGCTAATCCTCATGTTGCCCAGATCCACCAGCAACGTCGAATCGCCCGGCAGCGCCAACAGCTCTCCCGGC
Source organism: Gemmatimonadota bacterium (assembly GCA_039589995.1). Lineage (GTDB taxonomy): Bacteria > Gemmatimonadota > Gemmatimonadetes > Palauibacterales > KS3-K002 > JBDHGH01. The sequence continues at coordinate 14,198 of JBDHGH010000025.1, forward strand.
ATCCGGTACTCACCCGGTCCCTGCCCCGTGTGACCAATCTCCTCGAGCCCGCCGCTGGCGAAGTCCACGAGGCGCAGCGCCTGCTCCAATCGATCCGAGACTAGCACCCGCCCATCGCTCAGCTCGCGAAGCCCGGCAACCGAGCTGAATGGCTCGGCCAACGACGCATCGGGGGTCGTCAGCTTTGTCTGCGGAATATCGTCCTGCGCACTACACGGCGAAGCAAACGCGAAGACAGCCAGCATTGCTGCGAACGTCGTTCTCAGGGGGACCACCACCACGAAACCTCCTCGTGTCGCGAATCATTTGTCTTTAAGTCTCGTGCATACTCTATCATGATGATTAGATGCCGTCGACCCGCACTCCGTCGCACCGAATCGTACTCGTGATCGTGGCTCTGGTCGGTCGGAATGCGAACATCAGGCCTAGGAGTACGATTACGATCACGAGTACGAGTAGGAACGAGGGTGAACCGGAGCGGGCCAAAATGCGTTACCCAAGTACGGGATGGGGATAACTCGGTCGGCCCGACCGGGATCCCCCGGTGCAACCAACCGGACGCCGGCTTCGTCCAATAGAATGTGCGATTAGCCGGCCCCGGTCGCCCGAACGCTCCGGTCCCAGGCGGGAGCGTGCACGGGCGTTTCTACTTTGGTCTCGAGAGCCATGACAGCTATAGAGATAAAGAACATCGTCGATCGTGCGCGCTCAGCGCACATGGTGAAAGTGCTCGGTGTTTACGTGATCGTGTCGTCGGCGGTCCTGCAGGCCATCGATCTGCTGACATCCCAATTCGGCCTGCCGCCCTGGTTTTTCCCCATGGCCCTGGGCTTACTGCTCATCGGCCTACCGATCATCACCGCGACGGCTCTGTTACAGGCACGTTCGAAGGGGAGCGACTGCGAGGACGCCGTTGCGCCCGTCGCCACGAACCCGGTGGCGACAGGCGGTGGTGACCCCACGGGTGGTCTCAGGCGATTCTTCACCTGGCGGCTGGCGATTCTCGGCGGCGTACTCGCGTTCGTAGGCCTCGGCAGTGTCGGCGCGACTATGGTGGTCATGCGCAACGCCGGCCACGAGCTTCACGACGACGCCGTTGCAGTCATGCCGTTCCACGTCGTCGGTGCGAACGGCGACCTGTGGCGAGAAGGCCTGGTCGACCTGCTCGGCACGGCTCTCGACGCGACGGGCCAGTTCCATTCGTCCGATCCGAGGGCCGTGCTCAACCGCTGGAACCGGGCCGCTCCTGACCCTGCCGAACTCGCCGAGCCGTCCAAAGCAGCCGAAGTGGCCGGCCAATTGGGCGCCGGACGTGTGATCCTGGGTAGCCTGATACGGATCGCGCCTGACAAAGTCCGTCTGGCAGCCGACCTGTATTCCGTCCGTTGGCTACGAAAAGAAGCTACGGCCGTGGTCGAAGGGCCTGACGATCAGATGATCGACCTGGTCGATCAACTGACCCTGGATCTGCTGCGCTCGGTGTGGGAAGGCGACGATATTCCCGACGTTCGGACGTCGGCCATGACCACCGCGTCGATCCCGGCGCTTCGCGCCTATCTGGAAGGCGAACGCTACTTCCGGCACTCACAATTCGACGATGCTCAAGCCGCGTTTGCCAAAGCGATTGAACAGGACTCGACGTTTGCCATCGCCTACTATCGATTGGCGCAGACCTACGGCTGGTTCATGGGTCTGGGCGCCGAAGAGGTTCCGACGTACCTGGCCGCCGCTGAACGCCACAGCGCCGGTCTAACTCGTCGCGACAGCCTGCTCATCCGCGGATGGAAACTGGCCGATGTCGACGGCGACCTCGAAGCCATCGACCTCTTCGAAGAGCTGGTCGCTCGCTACCCCAACGACCTCGAGGCCTGGCACGGGCTGGGCGACGCGATCTTTCACATGGGCGCGCAAATTGGACGGCCAATCACCGCCGCGATTGGGCCGCTGGAGCGTACCCTCGAGCTCGACCCGACGTTCGCGCCTGCGTTGATCCATCTCATCGAGATCGCCTACCATCAGGGCGACAGGATTCGCGGCCGCGAGTGGACAGACCGCTATTTGGCGCTCGACACCACGTCGATGTACGCGCAAAGCTTCCGCCTGATGTCACCGCTGGAGTTTGGGCCCGCTGACGATTCGGCCCAGGTCGCGGCCTCCCTCGACACCGTGGACGCTGACCGGCTTCACTGGTCGATAATGCGACTGCGCGGGTCGGGGTCGAACCTGCCAGCGTATGAGATGGTCAGCCTCGCGCTGGCCGATCCTCGTTTCGAAAAGCCGGATCGAGCCATGGCCTTCTGGCATCTCGGCGAGGCTCACCTGCGACATGGCCATGTCGCCGTCGCCGTCGACTTGTTCGATCAGGCGAGCGCGCTGTCGGACGGCGAACTGGACGGCGCGGTTCTCTACACGATGGCCGATGCACGCGAACTCGGCATCGCGGTGGGCCCCGCGTCCGACGAACTGGTCGAGCGGCTCGCCGACAACAGGAATTACCCCTATCCACCGCTCGCCGTCGCCGCAGCCCGGGAAGGCCGTACAGAAGAAGCCGAAGAGGCCGTCGCGTGGTTGGAAGGCTGGGCTGATAGCGCCACGGCAAATGGCAACATGGCCCGCGCCCGCTCGCTACGCGGTCGCGCGACCGCCTTGAGAGGTCGAATCGCGGCTGTACACGATAGCGTCGACACCGCCATCGATCACCTGCGCACCGGACTGTCGATGATCAACGCGACTTGGAACCGACAGCGCGACATCGAGCGCTATTGGCTGGCCCACCTGATCGAGAATAGGGGTGGCGAAGAAGAGGCGATGACGATCTACGGTTCGCTCTACTGGACTACCTGGGCCGAGCCCCTTGGGCTGTTCCATAGGGCCGAGTTGCACGAACGGCGCGGTGAGTTCGAGCAGGCCGGAGATTACTACGCCGCCTTCATCCAATTGTGGGAGGATGCCGACCCCCACCTGCAGCCGCGGGTCGAGTCGGCGCGCCTCGCTCTACAACGGATTCGGGGAGAGCGGGTTAGCAGCTAGTCGCTAGTTGGGCCGACGCGATAACAGACGACGGCCGCTTCGCCGCCTAGCTGGTTGATGATGCCGCATGCACGGTCGCCGCGGACATCCTCGAGCTGCATGGGTTGCGGCAGGTACAGCGCACCGAGGAACTGACCTTCCGCGTCGAAGACGTCGCGTCGCTTCGGATCGCCGGCATACACATCGACCCATAGCCGACCCTGGTCGTCGAGCACGATGCCTTCGATCGCAGGTACCACGGGTGCGAACGATACCAGCTCTAGCGCCTCCCGCGGAAGCGTGTTCGGACGCTGCGACAACTCGTCCAGCACGCTGTCACGCACCTCAGCGGTAACCGCGACGTTCTCGTACTGACGCGCCACACGTCGTACCAATGCCCCTGAAGGGTACCGCAGCTCGATCAAGTAGCGCGCGCCGATTGCCAGGGCCACCCCCCCCGCTTCGGCCGAGATCAAAGGCTCGGGCGCGAGCCGCGGCTTTACGTAGGAGAATTTGCCCTCCGCGCTCTCGATCTGCGTCCACGTGGAAGGCAGGAACAAGGCCAGCGTATCGACGATCGCCCCGGACATGTTCATCCGATAGATCACCGCGTTACCCGTATCCCGCACCTCCGCAAGGAACGGTACGGGCTCGGCGGCCACATACACCTGATCGGCCCCACCCACCGCGAAAAGCGGAGTCGTCCCGGCCAGACCCGCCAGGGTCACCTCGAAGCGGTCGAGATAGATCCCAGCACTGTCGAACTCCGATACCCGGTTCAGCCCGGAATCGAGGATGTAGATGCGATCGCCCGCCACCTCGAGAAACAACGGAGTGACGAACTGGCCGGGCTCCTGTCCGGGCCCACCGAACGATTCGATATACGATCCGTTCGGCCCGAACCTCATCACGCGCCGATTGCCCGAGTCGAGCACCACGACGTTACCGTTTGGCAGCACCCCGACATCGAGCGCGTACACCGCGGCCTTCCGATCATAAAGCTGATCACCCGTCACAAGCAGATACTGGGTCAGCTCCCACGGAACCGTATCACCCAGCAACCCCTTCTCGGGACTCATGACGGACGGAACGCCCCCGATCGTGTCGACCACGATTCCCGCCCTCTCCGCCGCGCTCTCACACCCCCCGACTCCGAGGGCCAGCGCGACTACCCCAATTCCGACCCCTGCTTTCACCCGAACCTCCGACTCTGAATCGTCGTCGACAACGCTCCGTCCGCGCCCGCGTCCTCGCCCCGCGCCCGCGACATCAAAACGTACTCCCGTTTCCTCGGATACAGCCCCAACACTATACTCAACCGGCGATCAATCTACTCCAAACCCGGAGCACCAGCGATGCACGCCGACATACTCTCCGAATCCTCTATCCTCGAGCTACTCCAAAACCTCATTCGGATTCCCTCCGTCAACCCAACCCTTGCTCCTGATGAATCCAACGGCGAAGCCGCGATCGCGCAATTCGCCGAACGCTGGTTCCACGATCACGACATCAACGCGTGGCTCGAAGAAGTAGCACCCGGCCGGCCCAACATCGTAGCCGAAATCGGAGATACATCCGGCCCGACCCTGGTCCTCTGCGCCCATATCGATACAGTCGCCACCCAAGGGATGGAAATCCCGCCCTTCCAGCCTCGCGTCGAAAACCGCCGTGTCTACGGGCGTGGCGCCTACGACATGAAGGGCGGAGCGGCCGCCGCCATGGCCGCTCTCGCCTCACTCAAAGACGCAGAGCTTCCGGGCCGCGTTAGGGTCGCACTCGTCGTCGACGAAGAACACTCGTCCATCGGCGCCGACGACTTCGTCGCCCGCCATCGGGCCGACGCCTGCATCATCACCGAGCCCACCGAAGGCCGCCTCATCCTAAGCCACAAAGGCTTCGTCTGGTGCAAGCTGACCACTGCGGGGACCGCCGCACATGGCAGTCGCTGGGACCTGGGGGTCAGCGCCATCGGCAAGATGGGCCGCATCGTCACCCGGCTGGAACGCTTCGAGCGCGAGGTCCTCCGCAACCGCACACACCCGGACCTGGGGCCCGCTTCTCTTCACTGCGCCACCATCGAAGGCGGCAGCGGGGTGAGTACGTACGCCTCTGATTGCACGCTGCACGTCGAGCGTCGCACGCTTCCCGGCGAAACGCTCGATCAAGTCACCCGAGAGATCGAAGACGCGGTCGGTGAGGCCGGCGAAGAGTCCCAGGTCGACTGCTACTTCCATCGCACCCCCATGGTCTGTGACCCCGACGCCGCGGTCGCGATGGCCGTGCGCGATGCCGCCCAAACCGTAGTCGGGAGCGCACCCGAGGAAACCGGTGTCGGCTACTGGACCGACGCCGCGATCTTTGATGCCGCCGGCGTCCCAACCCTGAACTACGGACCCGCCGGCGAGGGCGCTCACGCAGCCGTTGAGTGGGTCGACCTCGACTCGGTGCTGACCTGCACCCAGGTCCTCGTAGGGGCCGCCCAGCGCTTCCTCCAGACCCGTTCTTGACACACACCCACTCGCCGCAGTAGATTGCCGAGTTTAGTGTTGCCTAAAACTCGTATTAGTTAGACCTAAAAATGCTCCCTGCTCTGGCCATCACGCTTGCCGCTGTCTTTGCCGCCGCCCTCTTCTTCTGGCCGCGGCGCGGTATCCTCGAGCGCCTACGGCAGGCCCGCCAGCTGGCCCAGCGCGCCCTCGTCGAGGACGCCCTCAAACACATCCACGCCCGCGAGCAGCGGGAAACACTGGCGACCCCCGAGTCGCTGGCCGGCAAGCTGCAAGTCAGCATCAAGCAGGCATTGGAACTGATCGCTGAGATGGAGGAGGGCGGCTTGGTGCAGTCGACAGGCCCCGGGCTGCGCCTCTCGAGGTCCGGTCTCGAGCTGGCAGTGCGAGTCATACGTGCCCATCGCTTGCTCGAGCGCTACCTGGTCGATGAGCTCCGCATGCCTCTCGAGGAGATCCACAACGCCGCGGACCGGCGCGAGCATACGCTCACTGCTGAAGAGGTGGACGAGCTCGAAGCGCGTCTCGGTTATCCCCAACAGGACCCCCACGGCGATCCCATTCCCAGCAGCGAGGGAGCGCTGGAACGCGTGGAGGCAACGGCGCTCACCGACTGGCCAGTCGGCACGCCGGCCAAAATCGTCCATCTCGAGGACGAGCCGCCGGAAGCGCTGTCCAAGATCGTGGCTGCCGGCTTCGCTCTCGGGATGGACATCGAGGTTCGCCAGGTCAACAAGCAGAGCCTGGTCATTTGGGACGGTGAATCCGAGCGCTCGCTGGTTCCGGTCCTGGCGAGCAATGTCTTTGTCGAGGAACTGGCACACCCAGTTCAGCCGCCCGTAAAGCTCTCGTCGTTGGAGCCAGGCGAATCGGGCCGCGTCCTGGCCCTCCGCAGTGAAGGCTTTGACCGGCGACGCCTTTTAGATCTCGGGCTCACACGCGGGACTCTGGTGGAGTGCGCGTTCCCCGGGCCCATGAGAGAGCCGATGGCCTACCGCGTGCGCGGTGCCCTCGTTGCGCTGCGTCCCGAGCAGACCGACCAGATCGAAATCGAGGCCGTGATGACGGCTAACGCAGGCAGCGGCCGATGACGACCAAGAGACCGCGGTCGATTCGCCGCCTCCCGGTCGTCCAGCCCGGGGCGCCCGTACCCGCGGCGCACCGCAGCCTGGGGATCGACACCAGCGACTTCGACTACCTCGTAACCCTCGCCGGCAACCCTAACACCGGCAAGAGCACGGTATTCAACGACCTGACCGGCCTGCGACAGCACGTCGGCAATTGGCCGGGGAAAACCGTCGCCCGAGCCGAGGGCGGATTCGAGTACGAGGGCAAGAAGTACAAGCTGGTTGACCTGCCCGGTACCTACTCGCTGCTCTCCGCGTCCACCGACGAGGAGATCGCTCGCGATTTCATTCTGTTCGGTCAGCCCGACTGTACCGTGATCGTCGTCGATGCCACGGTGCTCGAGCGAAACCTCAACCTGGTGCTTCAGATTCTCGCTATCACCGACAAAGCCGTTCTCTGCCTGAACTTGATGGACGAGGCACAGCGTAAAGGGATACGCGTCAACCACAAGACGCTGGCGAAGGATCTCGGCGTGCCCGTCGTTCCCACCGTCGCTCGAACGAGTCACGGGATGCCGGAGCTGGTCCAGGCCATCGCCGGGGTCGCCAGCGGCACAATCAAAACGCAGCCCCATCGCATACGCGCCACAGGCCCAACTGCTCGCTCGCTGGAGGACCTCGCGGAGTTGATAGCGGACGAATACCCCGGCCTACCCAACGCGCACTGGGTAGCGATGCGACTCTTGGAAGGCGACCGACGCGTGGAAGAGGCGATCCAAGAAGGCGAGTTCTCAGATCTCGTCGCCGAACAGCTCGCGCCCGCAGGTGCGGGCCATCACTGACGCGTCGACCATGGCGACGACCACTGCCACTGCATCCAACCGAATCCTCGAACGCGCCGAGACGCTGCGTCGCGGTCTGGACTTTTCGTTTCGCGATCACATTGTGGAGGCGATATACGACGACGCCCAGGCGATAGCCGAGCGCTCCGTACGGCACGGGCGACCGGCGGGTCGCACCTGGGATGCGAAGTTCGACCGCGTACTCACCTCCAAGATCTGGGGCTTCCCCATCATGCTCGGGGCGCTGGCCTTGGTGTTCTGGGTGACGATCGTCGGCGCCAATTACCCCTCCCAGATGCTCGCCCGGATCTTATTCATCGTCGAGGACTTCGCCGCTGGCCTCTTCACCAGCATCGGGGCACCCTGGTGGCTGACGGGATTCATCTGGCACGGCGTTTACAGGGCATTGGCATGGGTAATCGCGGTGATGCTGCCGCCCATGGCGATCTTCTTCCCCACGTTCACCATCCTGGAGAACCTGGGCTACCTGCCGCGGGTCGCTTTCAACATGGACTGGCTGTTCAAGAAAGTGGGCGCGCACGGGAAACAGGCGCTCACCATGAGCATGGGTTTTGGATGTAACGCCGCCGGCGTCATCGCTTGCCGCGTCATCGATTCGCCGCGAGAGCGGCTGATCGCGATCCTGACCAATAACTTCGTGCCTTGCAACGGCCGCTTCCCTACGCTGATCATGCTGGCCACGATTTTCGTCGCTGCGGCCTTCCCACCGGCGTTGGCGTCGCTCGCCGCCGCGGGTTCTGTAGTTGGCGTCGTGCTGATCGGGATCTTCTTCACCCTGGTCGTTTCGTGGGTACTGTCGCGCACCGTACTCAAAGGCGAGGCGAGCAGCTTCACGCTCGAGCTGCCGCCGTACCGGCGACCGAACATAGGCCAGATCCTCTACACATCGATCATCGACCGCACGTTATTCGTCCTCTGGCGCGCGATTCTGATGGCGGCGCCGGCAGGGGGCGTCGTCTGGTTGCTCAGCAACATCAATGTTGGAGGAGATTCCCTTACCGGGTGGGTGTCAGGCTTCCTGGAACCTCTCGGTCAAGCTATCGGCCTCGATGGTGTCATCATCCTGGCCTACATCATCGCCATCCCGGCGAATGAAATCGTCGTGCCTACGATCATCATGGCCTACCTAGGTGCCGGGAGGATGTTGGAGCTCGACAGCCTGGCCGAGCTCCAAGGCCTTCTCGTCGACCAACAGGGCTGGACCCTGCTGACCGCCGTCTGTCTCATGCTCTTCTCGCTACTTCACAACCCGTGCTCCACTACCATCTGGACTATGTATAAGGAGACGGGGAGCAAGAAGTGGACGGCCCTGGGATCGGTCATGCCTCTCGCCATCGCTTTCGGCGTCTGCTTCGCCGTGGCGCAGACCGTCCGCTTCTTATTCTAGCGTTACCGAACCAGATCGACTCGCACGGCTAGGATCAGCGAACCCCGGTCGGGATCGGGCTGCGCCGATCCCAGAACGACCAGCTGGCCGATCTGCGCGTTGACCGCCGTCCGGAAGATTTGGCCGTATTGATCGGAGAGGAGACTCACCTCCAGTTTGACCGACCCACCGCCCTCCGTTTCCCGAATCTCGCCGATGCTGACTTCGATGTGGTAGCGCTCGCCGCCGGCTGCCACGCCCTGGGCGAGGCCGCTCCACTCGATCCCGGTCATCACGGTTTCGCCGATCAGCCGGTAGTTCTGGAACTTGAACACATCCTGGGGTAGCGCCTCCGCGATCTCCTCTACGCGTGCGTCGTCGGATGGGCCGCCCCCGTTCGCTTCAACCAGCCGGAAGTGGAGGTTCGCACTCGGGTCGGGCTTATCATAGCGCTGCAGAACCTCAGCGATTCGATCGAGCATCTCCGGCGTTTCTCGCACCGTCAGCGTGCGGCTTTGTTCTTCTCCGCTGACAGTTCCACCTCTGTTTCCGAACACGTAGGGATCGATTATCTGATAGGCCGCGTTGGGTTCCATGTACTCGAGTTGATATGTGCGGACATCCAGGTCGCCGTACTCGTCTCCGGAAGACAGGCCGCGCGCTATCGTCCAGCCGCCTACCAGCACCAGAGCCACCATCGCCACTGTAAAGATCTTCGTCTGCATTACACACGCCTCCGATTTAGTAGAACCAAATAACCTTCGCCGATTGATCGCGGGTCTCGAACACCAACACATTCTGCCCCGCCGGCGCCTCGACCAGCGACTCGATAGCCGCCGGGGGCGACAAGATCTCGCCCTCCACGATCGGGTTGCCGCCAAGAGCCCGGAGAATCATCACGCCGGAGATGGCCGCCGCCGCCGCTATCGGCCCCCACTGCCAGAACTGCTGCCGTTTACGGATCTTCGACCGATGCGCACGCGCAGCGCTCAATGCTCCATCGACATCGGTCCGCGGAACCATCTGTGTCAGCACTGTGGCAAGTTGTTCCTGGCCGCCCAGCAGCTGGGTTCCGACGGCCTTACACCCCACGCACTCTCGCACGTGAACCGCAACCTCCGAATCGCCCTGTCCGGCGAGTTCCGCTGGGTCCGCCTCCAGCAGCCGTTCGAATGCGTTGTCGCAGTTAATGGCCATAACCTTCCACCAGTTCCGGATGACTCTCCAAGATCTTCCTGCGGATCGCTTTCCGCGCTCTGAACAGGTGCGATCGAACCGTGACCGGCTCCATCTTCAGCATCGCGCTCACCTCCACGGTGCTGAACCCTTGCAGGTCGACGAGGTCGAAGATCTCGCGCTGTCTTTCCGACAGCTTTTCTAAGAACGTCTTCACCAGATCGCTCGCGCGTCTTTCATCGGTCGTTTCTTCATCCTCTCGCGGGTCTATCGCCACGGCCGGCGGTTCAGATCTCACTTTCAAGGCCAATCGTTCGCGCCGGCTCCGCCTTCGGTGCAGGTCGGCCGCCGCACTTCTCGTCACCTGATACAGCCAGGTGCTGAAGGCCGAGCGGCCGTCGAAGCTACCTATATGGCGGTGCAACCGAACCAACGTCTCTTGCGTGACATCCTCGGCCTCGTCCCGGTCCCCGGTCCGAGCCAGCGCCCACCGGTAGATCTGCTCGTAGTGGCGCCGCACCAGGCCCTCGAACGCCGCCTCGTCCCCGGCCACAGCGCCCCGAATAAGGGCCGACAAGCTCTCATCTATCCTCTTCAGCTCGCTCAACAGAACTCCCGGTGGCCTCACATTCCGACCCTGAGACGCTGGTTGGCGCCCCGGCGTTTACACGTGGGATGGAGTAGGACCAAGCTGCCGGGCGCCACCCGCTTTGGCCAGAGCGCAACCTTTCGATAGCCTCACCAGTCAGTTACAGATAGACACACCATCGTACGAGGCCCGCCGTAACCCAGACTTGGTGACACGATGAATTACGATCAGGACCCAGCTGAAACCGCCAGGCGTCTGCCGCCTGCGGCGATCATACCTTGCCTGCTTTCTCTGGCCCTGCTGTCCGCGTGCAGTTCAGATGATGGCGCATCGACCGTGGCTGTGCGCGACAGCGCCGGCATACAGATTGTCGAGAACACCGACTTCGCATGGCCCGGCGGTCAGGGCTGGCATCTTTCCGAACGGCCCATGCTGGACATAGGAGTCCTGGAGGGTGACCCGATGTATCAACTCTACCAGGTGGCCGGCGCTCTAAAGCTCGGCGATGGTCGCATCGTCGTAGCCAACGCCGGGAGTTACGAACTGCGCTTCTACGAACCTGACGGCACGTTCCTCAACGCCATCGGACGCAAGGGCGGCGGTCCCGGCGAGTTCGGCGGGATTCTCTGGCTGCAGAGCTACCCAGGCGACTCGTTGATCGTCTACGACTGGCGCAACCGGCGGATCTCGTTCTTCGACACTGAAGGCAACTTCGGTCGGTCGTTCCAAATGCAGTTTCTCTCCAAAGGCGGCGGCTTTCCCATCTACACCGGTGTACTGGCCGACCGCTCTTTGATGGTCGCCGTACAGGAGTTCTTGATGTCCGGAGAGATGAAGACCGAACTTCGCCGAGACACGGTTGTCTACCTAAGAACCGACTCGGACGGCACGTTGACGGACACTCTTGGCGCCCTGCCCGGTGGCGAGGTCTATACGAACGTCGATGAAGGCCGCGCCGTCGCAGGCATACGGCCCTTTGGCCGTTACCCGCAGCAGGTCGTCTCTGGAAATGGCTTCTACTACGGCAGCAGCGACGCCTACGAGATTGCCTACTACGATGTGAAAGGGAAACTCCAGCGCATCATACGTCGCGCGCAGCCTCTCATGGAAATTACGGCCGAGGACATCGAGTTATACAAACAGGAGCAGATCGAGGACGCCGATCAGGAGGGCGCCAGCCAGATGATCGAGCGCCTCATGGCCACGGTCCCGTTCCCCGAGACGATGCCGCCCTACGCGAACTTCGCGGTGGACAACGACGATAATCTCTGGGTCGCGGATTACCGGAGGCCCGGCGACGAACAGCCTCGCTGGACGATTTTCGATCCGGCCGGTCAGATGCTCGGGGTGGTCGTGACCCCCGAGCGTTTCACGATCCACCAAATCGGCAGCGACTTCGTGTTGGGGAGTTGGGCGGACGAAATGGACGTCGAGCATGTTCGGATCTTCGAGCTGTCCAAGAGCGGGCTATAGCCACCCAACCTTTCGGGTCGCCGCGACGTCACATGAAGGAAAAGGGCCCCGACCGAGACGCGTAACAGAGAGTTAAGGGATGGTTGAACATCGAAGCCTGCGGGTCTCAGCACTTCTCATCTCGTTCACATGCATCGCCCTCATTGGAGCGGATCTTCAGGCTCAAGAGCGCGAGTCCATATTCGACGGGGTAGTCCACATCGAAACCGGGGTCCTAACCGAGATCCCCGCGACGCCTCGCCTGGAGGAAGGGCTCTCCCTGACGGTACGACGCATCGATGTAGGCGGGGCAGAGCTGTACGTCGAGGAGGAAGGGTCGGGCACCCCGATCGTCTTGATCAACGGAGGCCCCGGTGGAACCCACCACTATTTCCACCCGTGGTTCGGTCGCGCATCGAAATATGCACGCGTGATCTACTACGACCAGCGAGGCACAGGCCTGTCCGACTTCCGGCCCGGTGAAGACGGCTACTCCGTCGATCAGGCGGTCGCCGATCTCGATGCGATCCGCACCACCCTTGGCATTGACCAATGGGTTCTGGTGGGGTTCTCATACGGCGGCTTTCTGGCTCAGTACTACACTACGACTCACCCGCAGAACGTGGCCGGGCTCGTCCTCGTCGGCGCCAGCCCGGGTATGTGGACCGAGCTCGGCGGTTCGCGGCAGTACGACTACATAACCGAGGCCGAGATCGACAAAATGCGCGATATCCGGGCAACACTGCGCGAGGCACGCGAGCAGGAAGGCTGGTCTCGCGAGCAGTACATACAGTTATTGATCTACAACAATCACATCAATGGAGACTGGAAGCGTCAAAGTTTCTACAGGCCAACCATGGACGAGTTCGCTCAAATGGCGCTCTATGAGTGGGTGAACGACACCGACTTCAATTCCATCGTGAACCAGAGCGCCAACCGGGTCGACTTGACTGGGGCGTTTGACAACAACCCGATCCCCACACTGATACTCGAGGGCAAGTGGGATCTGACCTGGGGCGACCCGAAGCCGACGATCCTGTCACGCAACCATCCCAGCGCCCGCATGGTCGTGATGGAAGGCGCGGGTCATTCGATCTACAGCGAGAACCCCGACGCCTTCTTCTCCGAGCTCGAGAGTTTCGTTACACACCTGCCGCCGGTCGCGGACTCCGACATCGAAGCCTATGGCCAACGCCTAGCCGCGTGGCGTTCAAACTGGAAGGACTCGCCCCTCTACTACCTGAAGGTCGGCTGGGGCATGAGCGGCAGCCAGCAGATCGCGGCCGGCTACGAACCCGACTGGCTCGATGAGATCACCTCCCTCTCCGACCTGCTCCGCATCGGCTTTGCCCTGTATGACACGGAGAAATACCAAGAATCGCTGAACGCGTTCGTCAAGTTGGGGGAAATTGCTGAGGCTGAGGGCAGCCAGAACCGCTACGCGCTAGCGCTGATCTGGCAAGGACACATGCTGGACCTGCTAGGACGCCGCCAGGCGGCGATCGATCGCTACCAGAGCGTGGTCGACATGAAACTTGAAGGTGGGATTCGGCACGACCAGTACGGACTTTCCTACGAGTACAGCCCCTACGCAGCCGAGCGATTACAGACGCCCTTTACGCGGGTTGAGAATTCCTCGAACTAGGCGGTGGGTGCGTAGAGCATCCAATCGGCCCAGCTAGTCTGCGACAAAGACCGAGTATACCCCTCTCAGATCGCCCAACTCGAATCCGTAGGCGCGATCTTCCGGGTACCCCTCCTTCACGAACTCCGGGCGGTCCGCCTTCTTTCCATGACAGGCGAGACACGAACTCCCAACCACGATGCGGCGGAAGTAGCGAACCCCTTTATCGCCCTCCAACTCAGTCTGAATCCAGAAGCCCATCAACTCCGGCGAATCCTCCATCATCTTGTAGGCGAGCCTCGCCTCCCGATCGAGCTTGTTGTTCGGGTTCCGATACTTTTCAGCTAGCTGTGCGACTTTCCAACCGTTCTCTTGCATCATCTTCTGCGCCCGCGCACCGACGGGCTTGCACACCTGGGCGAACGTGGATTGGTCGGCCGCGCCGGTAATGGACGCCGCGAGTGCTGACCGCATCGCGTCTAACGCCTCGACCTCCTTTACCACCTTCGCCAGCTCCTCCGGGTCGTTCTGCTGACCCGCGAACGCCATCCCGAGTCCCACACTCGCGACCAACACGACAATTCCCGCAACCTTCACCATGATTCTTCTCCTACTTCTACTCGTACTCGTAATCCTACTCGTGATCGTACTCGTAATCGATTCCACAGATCACCGAGTCGCGCTCCGGAGTAAGATAGCGAGTGCGAGTAGGAACTGTGAGGACCACGACTCGGCTCTTCTACACTTCGGGGCGAGGGACCACGAGGGTCGCACGGTGGCCGTGGCGCAACACGTACAGCGAGATGCTGCCCAACAATAACCGGTTGAAAAAGCCGAACCCGTGACTCCCCATCACGATGAGGTCGGCGTCCCAATCGTCCGCCGCATGCAGGATCTCGTGGCCAGCGTGCCCTTCCCTTACTTCGCGGCTCACCATCAACTCCGACGGCACGGGGACCTTCGCCACCGCCTTCGTCAATTCGCTGTCGGCGTGGTGACGGCTCTCCCTCTCATCGAATA
>JBDHGH010000026.1:0-28778 GCA_039589995.1 Gemmatimonadota bacterium
CAACGAGTCCGGCACGACGGGTGGCAAGAGGACACCGACGATCCGTTAGACCCCGCCGTGACTCCTCCGATTCCGCTCCTCGACGAGTCGGGTGCACGGCTCTCTGTTACCGTTCCTCTGGCCGGGCGCACTTTGCACATCGGGGCGTGGCGCATGATGGTCGGTTCGGTTCCGGTCTACCTCCTCGACACGGACCTGGAGGCCAACGACCCGAACGACCGCGATATCTCGGGCAAACTCTACACGGGCGGTCCGGACGTGAGGATTCGCCAGGAGTGGGTGCTCGGCGTGGGCGGCGTGCGGCTGTTACGCAAGCTCGGTATCGAGCCGGGCGCCTGGCACGCGAACGAGGGGCATGCCGCCTTCATGCTGGTGGAGCGAGTGCGGGAAATGCTCGCGCAGGGCCGAACGCTCGAAGAGGCCGTGGCCCAGGTACGAGCTTCGAGCACGCTCACGACGCATACTCCCGTCCCGGCCGGCCACGATGTCTTCACTCGAGATCACGTCGATAATTACGTCGGTGGATACCTCGACGCCGGCGACCTCGACGCGGATACCTTCTTCTCGTTCGGACACCACCCGCAACACTACGACGGCGCCTTCCACATGACCGCCGCAGCCATTCGGCTGGCGGGCTATGTCAACGGCGTATCGGAGTTGCACGGTCACGAGACGCGCCGCATGTGGCAGGTGCTGTGGCCCGATCATGATGTGGAGAGTATCCCCATCGCGCACGTCACCAACGGCGTCCACCTGGCGACGTGGATGGCCGACTGGATGATGGACCTGTTGGACCGCGAGCTCGGTCCCGACTGGGGTGGACGCCTAGAAGACCCGGCGCTTCACGAGCGCGTCCTGAATATCGACGCCGCGGCGTTGTGGGATGTACACGCCCGGCTAAAGTACCGGCTGCTCAAGTATGTCGATGAAGAGGCGCGCCGTCGCAAGCAGGAGGACGTTCAGCAGGCAGCGGCCGGAGTTCTTCTGAGTCCTGACGCTCTGACGATCGGGTTCGCTCGCCGCTTCGCGGCCTACAAGCGGGCCGACCTGATCTTCTTCGACGCGGATCGCCTAAAGGAAATAGTCACTGACGAAGGGCGACCGGTACAAATCGTCTTCGCCGGCAAGTCCCATCCCGATGATGAAGGCGGCAAGCGCATCCTACAGACAGTGTACCGTTTCGCCAGCGATCCCGAGTTCAATGGACGAATTGCGTTCCTGGAAGACTACGAGATGTACCTGGCCCACCGCCTCGTGCAGGGCGTAGACCTCTGGTTGAACGTTCCACGGGTCCCCCTCGAAGCATGCGGGACCAGCGGCATGAAGGCGGGCCTCAACGCCGTGCCGCAACTCGGGACGCGCGACGGGTGGTGGGCGGAAGGCTACACCGGGAGGAACGGGTGGTGCATCCCCGTCGGCACCTCAGAAGAGATCGACGCGCACGATGCCGCTTATGTGTACAACCTATTGAAGACGGAAATCGTGCCCGCGTTCTACGAACGTGATGAAGGCGGAATCCCCGTTCGTTGGGTAGACACGATGCGGCACGCATTGAAAGAAACGCTCGAACGTTTCACGGCACGCACGATGGTGAGTCGTTACGCTGACGACTTCTACGTGCCCTCGATGCGCGGCGACCCAACAACGGCACCGCCGCAAGGGTAGACCCGCCGCCGAAAAAGAGCGGGTCATCGCATCGACACCCAGATCAAGAACGCCCCAGCCGGGACCCGCACTTCCTGCGTTTCTCCGCCGAGTCGCGCGAACTCGCTCTCGACGCCGTCCAGGTCGATGCGCACCTGATCTCCGACCTGTCGCCAGTCTCCGTCGGGCAGATCGAACCGGAACACACCCTCGACCGTTCCGCTGTTGGCCAGGATCAGGACCCGCTCACCGACCACGTATCCCAGAAGCGTCTCTTCGGCCGGTGTGATCCAGCGGTAGTGTCCATCCGGAACGTTCGCGAGGCGAAATACCCGGCCATACTCGGAGAAGCGCAGCGCGAGAAGTCCACGCCAGTAGTCTCGCATCGCTTTCTGATCCGAGCCGGGGGCGAGCGTCTCCCACAGGAACCGGTTCGGGGCCCGCAGGTTGTAGGTGTCGTCCCGGCCTTTGAACCGAATGGGTCCGCCCGCCGCTTCGACCTCGAACTCCTCGTGAGGCGCCATTCCCTTCGAGCGGACCATCTCGGTACCACCGTGGACTACCACGGGCCCCGCCGAAGTGAGCAGAAGTCCGGCGGCGATGCGCACGGCGGCGAGGTCCACGCCCTCGAGCCCGTTGTGATCGTCGCTCAGCGCGTATCGATCGGCCAGAGCCCAGTTGTCGTGGATGTCCAGGTAGGATATCCCGTTCGTGCTGAGCGGCTCTTCTATATAGTCGTTGGCGAGCGCGCGCATGGCCGCATCTCGAGCCGAGCCGTCACCGCCGGCCCAGCCCCGCTCGTTCACATCGAAGGGGCTGCCCTTGAAGGCGTTGCGGGCATCGTCCTGGAAGAAAGTTATAGGCGCATCGGCCTTGTACCACGTCCAATCAGGGTTCGCACGGACGTCGGGATCGCTGGGCGCTATCCACGGCTCACCGTAGATGATGAGGTCTTCGGGCAGCTCGCGCTTGACCCGAAGAAGCGTCTGCTTGTCGATCTGTCCCGCCAGGTCGATGCGAAAACCGTCCACCCCCAGTTCTTCCACCCAGTGCCGCAACTGGTCGACGATCCAGCGCTGCACCATGGGACGCTCCTCCGACTTGGTCTCGTTCCCGAAAGGGCCGATGTGACCGAGTTGTTCGTCGGTGCGGAAGTAGTAAGGTAGATCCAGTGCGTTGAAGTTGATCAGCACGTGCCGGTCGTCCATGTTCTCGCCGGTGTGGTTCGGCACGACGTCGATGATGACAGCGATGCCCGCCTCGTGGAACGCGCGGACGAGCGCCCTGAACTGCTCGCGTTCCGTTCCGGGCTCCGCGTCGCGAGAACGAAAGCGGCTCTCCACAGCGAAGGCGTGGGTCGTTCGGTACCCCCACTGGTAGTTCTCCCGATCGATCCCCATGGCCCGCGCGAAGGAATCCTCGGCGAACGCGGCTCGCCAATCGGCATCGGGGTAGTGCAGATACTCTTGCACCGGCATGAGGTGGACGACGTTCACGCCCAGGTCAACCAGGTAGTCGAAACCGATGGGCTCGCCGAGCGAGTTGACTAGACCCGCCCGGGCCATGGCCGGAAAAGTTCCAACCTCCGCGTCCGCTACAGGCAGGAAGTCGGTGAAGTCCTGGACGTGCACTTCGTATCCGACCACGTCTTCCATGGGTGGCCGACCACCGGCTACAGGCGGAGGCGGCGGACCGTCCCGCCAGACCCGTGACTTGCCCAAAGCATCATCGTTAACCAGGGCATAGGGATCGGAGACATGGACCGGGTGGGTCTCGTAGAACCAGTTCCCTGGATCGGCCGGACCGTGGACCGTGAAGTCGTACCAGGTACCGTGCAGGTCCCCCGCTTCGATGGCCTCCCACACCCCGTCGTCATCTTTCGTCATCTCCACGACCCGCAGAGCCTCAGCGGGCGCGTCATCCTTTTCGCGATAGAGGTAGAGTCGCACGCCAGACGCTCGGGGCGAGAAGATGCGGAAGGCGGTTTCGATGCCATCGTCCGAGACCAACGCGCCCAGCGGCTTGGACGAGTAGAGGTTTCGGAAGAGCGGGTCGCGCCGCACCAGAGCCCGAAGGTCGAGCCGTGGGATCTCCAGGTAATGGACTCGCATGGGATCGAGGGCGACCCCTGGGATCACGACGGCTTCGGTCGTGTTCCTGGGCAGAATTCCAGCGATGCGGATTGCCCTGCCCTGGCCGTCGGTGAGACGGTAGGCCGATGGTTCGGTGGGTCGCTCGATGCCCGTGAGGGTGAACCGGATGGCGGTGGGACCGTGGATCTCGGCCCGGAGACGGACCTCCTGATCTTTCTTCTGCTCACAGGCACCTTGTGCCAGCAGGAGCCCGGCGACAAGCACCATCGTGAGTTCAGAGTGACCGTTCAACTCCCTAACTCGCAGTCTCTTTTTCTCAACTACTCGTTTACTCACCTACTCCCAATCCAGATACGCCTCGCGCGTTGACGCAGGGATTCCAGTGAACGCCTCCATAGAAGAAAGCATCTTCCCGTCGAAGTCGAACAGTGTGGCGTTCTCAAAGGCTGAGGGAACTCCCTCCACCGCGATCCATTCGGGGGACCAGTAGTAGACCGCGCGATCGCGGTCGCCTGGCACGTTCTGTACGATATCGCGCAGGGCGCGGAGGAAGGCGCTCTGCCCCGCGACGGTGGCCGGGTACCCGTCGTGCAGGTCCGCCTCGGTGCCAAAGATGTTGTTGGTCTGATCCGCCCTGGCCAAGGTCCAGGGATAGGCCGTCTCCACTACGTAGACGGGCTTGTCGTATCGGGTGGCCAGGTCGGCGAGGTTTTGCCTCAGCTCGTCCAGCGTTCCGTGCCACTTGGGGTAGAAGGACAGGCCGATCACGTCGAAGTCCAGCTCCCGTTCCACCAGATGGTCGAAGAACCACCTGCACGCCGCGTTGTTGCCGCCGTCGTTGTAGTGGACCGCGATATCGGGAGGCTGATCCGGGGCCGCGTCGAGCGCGCCCCGCCTTGCCGCCTCCAGCAGCGCCACCAGGCGGCCCCATTGTTCCGGTGTATCGTACACTCCGCCCACCCGACCATCGGGCCAGAGCATGCCTGCGCTGATCTCGTTCCCGATTTGAATGATGAAAGGCACGGTCCCCTGAGACCGGAGCGATGCGACGACGTCGTGAGTGTACTGGTAGACGCTGTCCACCAGCACGTCGAAGGTCAGGCCGTCCCAAGCAGCGGGCTTGGTCTGGGTCCCAGGATCCGCCCACGTATCCGAATAGTGAATGTCCAAAAGGAACTGCATCCCGGCGGCGTCGATCCGCGCGGCCATGTTCCTCACCTGATCGAGTGTGTTGTAGGGGTCGTCCGGCGTGTGCCACAGCTTCAGCCGGATGGAGTCGAAGCCGTGTTCCTTCATCAAGAGCAGAAGGTCTTTCTCGCCGTCGGCATCCGAGTAGGTCCCACCTTGATCCTCGATCTCCGCCAGGAACGAGATGTCACCGCCGACCAGGATGTCCGGCGGGTCAGATTCCGGCCCGTTGTCCGGCTGCGTGGAAGACTCCCCGCAACTGGCCAGCGGGGCAAGCGAGATTACCAGGATCGCAGCGACTCGGCTCTTCGTCATGTCTCGCTCAGGAGAACCAGACCGGATTCCGTCACAAGCGCGATCTCTCCATCGGTCACCGTGCCCGTCGCACCCGAGTAGGCGTCGATCAGTTCGGTGCCGTCTGGAAACACGTCAAACACCGGAATGGTCTTTGGCCCCGCTCCCTGGTCCATCGCCACCAGCACGCGATCGACGAGCTCGTCGGTTTCGAGGGTGCGAGCGAAGACGTACGGCTGTGGCTGGAGCCGGCGATGCGCGCCGGCCCCCACGGCCGGGTGGGCGCGGCGGAACCGGCCCAGCTTCTGCCAGTGTTCCAAGATCTCGGCCACGACACCCTCGCGCTCCAGGTCCTCCCAGTTCATGAAGGAGCGAAGGTTCGCATCGCCCCGGGCACCCTCCACCCTGAGGGGCCGGGCTAATTCATCGCCGTAGTAGATCTTCGCACCACCCGGCGCGAGAAGCAGGCGGGTTCCGGCTCCGAATGGATCGTCTCGGTCCGGATCATAGGGTGAGCCGTCGTCGTGCGAGCTGACGTAGTTGAGGATCGCGAGCCCCCGCAGATCTCCGTCGCGGAGCGCGGTCGAGTACCGCGTGAAGACTTCGTCCATGGGCCCGGCGGCTTCTCTCTTGAAGCCAAAGTTGATGAGGCCATCGTATCCGTAGTCGAAGAAGTCCACGGTCCGGTCCCCGAAATCGAAGTCCCGCCCGTGGTTCAATTCGTAGTTGTACACCTCGCCTATCATATAGAAGGGGAAGTCGTCGAGGACCTGGTCCGGATGCGCCTGCTTCCAATCCGCGAAAGCCTGCACGGCTTCCTGTCTCAGCTCGGCGCTGATCGCCTCTTCGAAGTGCTTGGCGGTGTCCACCCTGTAGCCGTCAAATCCCAGCTCGCGCACCCAGTCGGTCAGCCACTTGATGATATAGTAGCGTGGCGCTCGCGGATAACCGGTGCGGTCGAAGAAGTCGTCCAGCTCGGCCAGCTCCTGCTCCAGACGGCCCTCCTGTTCCCATTTATCGATCAGCGATTGCGGAAGCTGTACGGGCTCGTCCCGGTCGGTGAGGACATCCGGGAGGTTGGCCACCAGGGTGCAGTCCACGGTAGTGGTGTAGTCGCGGTAGACGCAGCGAGGACTGGTGCGGACCCAGTCGTCGGGCCATTGGGGATCCTGGGGCGTCACCGGCCCCGTGTGGTTGATCACGGCGTCCATGAGAACACGGATGCCGCGCTCGTGGGCAGCGTCGACCAGCGCGCGCAGATCGTCTTCGTTCCCCAGCGCCGAATCCACCGCGGTCCAGTCCCGGGTCCAGTAACCGTGGAAGCCGTAGGTCTTCCCCGTCCCCTCGTCGACGCTCCCGTGGATCTGCTCTACGAAAGGCGTCATCCAGAGAACGTCGATCCCGAGGTCATCGAAGTACCCTTCCTCCAGCTTCTCGAGCACACCGGCCAAATCCCCACCCTGGAAGCTGCGCAGCACGGCTCCGTCCTGCTTACGGCCCAAGGCCAGGTCGTTGGTGGAATCACCGTTCCGGAAGCGATCGGTAAGGAGGAAGTAGACGGTTGCGCTGTTCCAATACACTTCCGGATCCGTAGCCTCGGCCAACGCGACGACTCTGCCTTGTGCATCGGACTCGGGAGCTTCAGCGCTGCAACCCGAAAGGAGGAGAGCGCCGAGACCGATGAGCGCCACAGCGCGCGTAACGATCTTCACGTTCGCACCACCCTTTCGCATCAACCCGAAACCGCCGCCGCCACGTCGTCGCGGTCCTCGACGCGGAGCGTCAGCGCCGCGGCCAGCACGAGTGATGCGCCGCCGATGAGGAGGGCGTAGATAGCCGCTCCGCCGAAGAAGCGACCCACGAAGAGGCCCAGGATGGCCGCCGCGACGATCTGGGGGATCACGATGAAGAAGTTAAAGACGCCCATGTAGTACCCCATCTTCGAGGGAGGCAGCGACCCGGCCAGGATCGCGTAGGGCATTGAGAGGATGCTCGCCCAGGCGATCCCCACGCCCACCATCGAGCCCAGGAGGAACCGGGGATCCGAAATTATGAATATGGAGAGGAGCCCCGCTGCGCCGCAGACCAGGCAAATGGCGTGGGCGATCCTCCGGCTGGTTCTTTTTGCCAGGACCGGGATAAGGAAAGCCACCAAAGCGGCGACGCCGTTGTAGGCTGCGAAGGTGACCCCCACCCAGTTGGCCCCCTCGTTGTAAAGCGCCGAGGTCGTGTCGGTAGTGCCGTAGATGTAGCTGGTCACCGCCGCGGTCGTGTAGATCCACATGGCGAACAGCGCGAACCAAGAGAAGAACTGAACCCAGGCCAGTTGCTTCATCGTCCGGGGCATGTCCTGAAAGTCGTTCAGAATGGTGACGAAGCCGGTGTCGTATCGGCCGCCGCGCTGCATCAGTCCACTGACGACGAGCAGCACGCCGACGAATCCGAACCCGGCCGACAGGATCATGACCTGATAGATCTCCTGGCGGGCCAGCCAGACGCTGAGAAGCGTGCCCACGACAAGGAGGATCCAACCCAGGCGCATCTGCCGGCCGCCGTTGAGTGCGAACTCCTCGGCCGTCCGTGCCTTCTTGGCGAAACCCTCCCGCTCCTGATTCTCCTCGAAGGCGGCCATCTCCTCGGGCGAGTACTCCTTCGATCGGATGACCGTCCACAGCACGGCGACGAAGAAGACCGCCGCGCCGAGGTAGAATGAAAGGCGCACCGAGTCGGGGATCACGCCCTCGGGCGCTTCGTTGCTCACCCCGAACAGCCCGGTGAGCAGCCAGGGGAGCATGGAGGCCACCACCGCGCCGATACCGATGAAAAAGCTCTGCATGGCGAACCCGGTGGTCCGCTGCTCCGAGGGCAGGTTGTCGCCCACGAAGGCGCGGAACGGCTCCATGGAGATGTTGATGGAGGCGTCCATGATCCAGAGCATGCCGGCCGCCACCCAAAGGGCGGGAGAATTCGGCATCGCGATCAAGGCCAGTGAGGCGAGGATGGCTCCGCCGAGGAAAAACGGACGCCGGCGGCCCAAACGGTTCCAGGTGCGGTCGCTGAAGTAGCCGACGACGGGCTGTACCAAAAGCCCGGTCACGGGTGCGGCAATCCACAGAATGGGGATGTCTTCTACGCTGGCGCCCAGCGTCTCGAAGATCCGGCTCACGTTCGCGTTCTGCAGCGCGAAGCCGAACTGAATGCCCAAAAAGCCGAAGCTCATGTTCCAGATTTCCCAGAACGACAGGCGCGGCTTAGGCCGGACGGCGACGGGAGCAGTAGGAGCGCGTGATTCCATGGTGACCTGGGCTTGGGCTAGTGGTTTCGAGCACGGTGGAGACGACGCAACAATTCGTCAACCTCAGGGTCGGTGAAGACCTCGTCGAGGAGTCTTCGCATGGGGCGCTGCCAGTTCGGGCGATCTGAAGACCGCGTTCCGGGCAGGTTCACACCCTGGTCCTCGAGCCATAGGTCCTCCAGCCAGGGGATGACCAGTGGGCTGTCGGAGCGGCCGAGCCATTCCAATAGCTCGGTCAAGAATGCGTACGGCTCGTCCACGCTGCGGTCCAGCAGCTTGGCGAGCTTTTGGGTGGCACGCGCACGTGCCTCTCGGACCTTCGGTACGGCCTCTTCCGCCAAAAGCCAGTGCCGAACTCGCTCGCCGATGTCCACGGCGGCGAGCCACCCCGCGAGGGTGGGCGTGTCGTGCGTACCGATTAGGGCCACGTCTGCTTCGGTGGGTGGCCCGATGATCTCCTTCTCGGCGGCCTCGAACTGCGCCAGATACATCCCCCAGATGCGGTGGCGCGGAAGCGCCTCGTCGATTTCCGGTGGAACGGTTCCCAGGTTCTCGCCTACCACCTCGCAGCGGTTTCGGTTCGACTCCAACGAGAGGATGGCGAACAGTTCCTCGGCGGGGTACGAGACGTAAGTCCCCTCGTGCAACCCAAAACCGTGCGGGATCCAGTACAGCCGCATGCAGGCCATGATGTGGTCCACGCGGAGCACTCCCGACAACGCCGCTTCGTGTGCGATGGTCGCCGCCAAGTACTGGTGGCCCTCGCGACGCGACGCCTCGGGAAGCACCGGGGCGAAGCCCCAGTCCTGTCCGCTGGGGAATCCTGCGTCGGGAGGCGCACCCACCGACATCCCATCGCCGAACAGCGTCTGTCGGGACCACGGATCGTAGCCTTCGGGGTGGCTGCCCACCGCCAGGTCCAGTCCCAGACGAATCCCATCGTCCGCCAGCCGTTGTTTGAGGTCTTGGAGCTGTCGGCGCGCCAGCGTCTGCGCCACGAGGTGAAACCGCTCCTCCTCCGAATCGATGTGTTGGGTCTCCAGGTTTCCCGCCCGAGCCTGCGATGGCCAAGCGCGCCATTTGCGGCCGAGCTGGGCCTGTGCGCCGCGGAAACGCGCGTAGCGAATTAGTTCGTCGTCCAACAGCGATGGGTCCGGAACCGCGAGCCCCGCCAGGGCGCTTCGAACCTCGGCGTTCGCCTGGGTCACATCCAGGGTGGCGCCGGGTGCCGATGGCTGGTGGACATCTCCCAGGTCGAGGATCAACTCGGACCAAAATAGCCGGCTCACCGATGAATACGGGCTGGGCTCCGGTGGCTCGACGTTGAAAGTGGGAAGCAGCG
The DNA here is from genome assembly GCA_039589995.1 of Gemmatimonadota bacterium. GTDB lineage: Bacteria > Gemmatimonadota > Gemmatimonadetes > Palauibacterales > KS3-K002 > JBDHGH01. The sequence continues at coordinate 9,857 of JBDHGH010000026.1, forward strand.
GGAGGACCATGACCAGGTCGCCGCCCCGCTCGCCCATCCAGTTGCAGAGATTCTCCAGGTCCCGAAGGTCGCCCAACGAACGGCTGCGTGCCGAGCGCAGCGCGGCGAGCTGCCCACCGAGCCCCCAGCTACGATGCAAACCGGGCCGACGCCACGCGTGTACCGGTGGGGCGATGACCGTACACGTCTCGGTTACGCCCGAGGCCTCGACCGTAAGCCGGTGGTATCCGAACGGAAGCGGCTGAGTCGACGGTGGCGTGACAACGTCGCCGTCTTCGAGAAGCACCTCGGCACGGGCGGCACCATCCTCGAAGATCGCGAGGCGAGGCATGGCTCCGTCCCAGGCGACGAGCACCGGCGGAACCAATCGAGCACTCTCGGCCGCTCGGTGGGCTCGCAAAGCCTCGGCGGCATCACTCGGGCTGGCGACATCTGCGCCGAGTGCGCCGCAGACGCTAAGAAGCGTTTCGGGAGCCACTGTGACGGGCCTGCCCAGCCCATCGATATAGTGGGTGTATACACCCATCGCTTCGGCAAGGGAGCCGAGAGCTTTCAGCTCGTTCACAGACGTGTCCCCACGTGGATCGCGATCGCCGTCTGTGCCTCGAGGTCCAGTTGCACGCGCCCGTCCGCAGCAACGACGATGCTGCGGCCCACGCAGGTCCCGCCCGAGCGGCCGCCCGTGAGAGCATCGCAGTAAGTGCCCGGCTGGAGCGAGGACGTCACGTTCACGGCGACCGTGGTGTCTTCCAAGTTGAGCGCTACGAATCCGCGATCGCCCCGAGAAAAGGCGATGGCGTTCGCTCCGTTGTCCCACCAGTCATTTGCTCCGGCCCCCGCCACCGCGCGGCGGAACCCTACCATACTGGCGATAACCGGATCGCGGTGTTCGCACACCCAGTCGCCGATGGTCGCGCTTTCGAGGGTAGCCGCGCAGGACACGTCGAGGGTCGCGCCCGACCCATCGGACGGTGGGCCCGCGTCGCGCCCTACCGGCCCCGAGTCGAATGCGTAGCTCGACATGACCTTGGGATAGCCGTAGGCCTGGGCCAGCATCCAGACGTTGGCCAAGCGGTAGACATCTCCATCGCGGTAGCCGATGCCGCCGCCCCGCTGCGTGTCGTGGTTCTCCACGAAGACCACCGCCTTGTCGGCCGGCATCAGCCCCATGGCATTCAACGTGAATGGCTCCAAATCCGCCAGCTGGCCGTTCGTTCCGGCGAACAAATCGACCAGACCGCGGAACCTGAACTCGGTGATGTCGGCCGCTCCGCCCGAGCCGTAGCCCAAACCGAAGTAGTCGTCCGCCATCACCGCTTCACCACCGTAGTCGATCACTTCGGCAAAGCTGTAGGGCAAGGGCAGCCCCTCGTCCCCAGCGGCTTCGTTCACGAGGTCGAGGATCTCGTCGAGCTCCACCGGTTGCATGTGCTTCGCGGCGTCTATGCGAAAGCCGGCCACACCGAGCCTGACGAGCCCGATCAGGTAGTCCGCGATCCGCGCCCGCACATCGGCCTTCCCCGTGTGGAGGTCGGCCAGGCCGAGCAGCTCGCAGTCCTGTACGTTCGCGGCGTCCTGATAGTCGTCCACGATGCAGGCAGGATGGAAATCGACCTGGCTGTACAAGCCCGGGTAATCGTACTTCGTGTAGGAGGTTCCGTTGCTGCCGGTACCATCGCCCGCGGTCATGTGGTTGATCACGGCGTCGACGTAGATGTCCACGCCGGCCGCCGCGCATCGCTCGACCATCTGTCCGAACTCCGCGCCGGTTCCCGAGCGGCTTCGGTCGAAGTCATAGCTCACCGGCTGATAACGCTGCCACCACGGATGGCTGCTGAGGACGAGGTGCTCCTGGGGCGGTGAGACCTGGACGCCCCGGAACCCGAGCGGGCCGAGTACGTTCTCGCACTCGTCTGCGATGTCGGTCCACTTCCACTCGAACAGGTGCACGAAGACATCCCCGACAGACATGTGTCCGCTGGCTCGGTACGTGGGGTCGAGGACCGGCCGCTCGGCCGGCGGCCGCGAGGTGGGCCCCGAAGCCGACTCGTCGCAAGCGCCGCAGCCGAACAGCGTGAACACCAGCAACGCGGCGCCGAAGGAACGAGAATCAGGAATCATCGAGGCGATGGGTTTCCAGTGTGGTTCAGCCCGGCCGCCGGGCGGCGGCCGGGCTGAGGGTCAAAGGCAGCGGTTATCCAGCTTCCGCCCACCCCGATCAGTAGCCTGGATTCTGTGTCAGGTTCGGGTTCGACTGCAACTCCCTGGCCGGTATGGGATAAATGCCGAGGTGAGCCGGCGTCTCGCGGCCCGCCTGCACACCACCCTTCCACTCCCAGATCTTCCCAGCGCCGGTGAACACGCCGAAGCGGACCAGGTCGGTGCGACGATGCCCCTCCCAGTACAGCTCGCGGGCCCGCTCGTCTAAGATAAAGGCCAGGGTAAGCTCGGGATCGGTGATGTTGCCGGTCTGATCGCCGTAGGCGCGCTCCCGCAACTGGTTGATGTAACCCAGCGCCGTCGGCCGGCTGCCACCGCCGCCGCGCAGCACGCACTCGGCATACATCAGGTACGCGTCCGCCAGGCGGAACATCGGAAAATCGATGTCAGGGAACTCCGAGTGCGATCCTGGCAGACCCAGCGAAGTCATGTTCGAATACTTCTGAGAGGCATATCCGTCGCCGAAGTTGGTGATCTCGGCGACTGAGAGATTCTGTCCGTCGGTGTGGAAGTTCCCGCGCCCGTCCGGGCCGATTGGCCCCAGCGGGAACAGCGCAACGAGCTCCGGCATAACCCGCAGCCCCCACCAGCCGCCGTTCAACCCAAAGGCAGCGGCGTCCATGCTGCCGCCCACTTGTGCGTGCGCGATGAACGTGGTGCCACCCCACGTCCGCGTGTTCAAGCCGTCCTGCGGGAGCGCGAAGATCATCTCCGGCGATGTATGGTTGTCGGCCATGAAGTTCGCGAAATAGTTGCTGGCTAGCTGGTACGCCCCGATCACGTTGCCGAGCTCGGTGAGGGCGGCGGCGTACATGTCCGAGTTTACGTAGACCTCGGCGTTCATGTACACCTTCGCGAGCAGCATCGCGAGAGCGCCCTGGTCGGCGCGCCCGTAGTCGCCCGCCCCGGCTGAAGGCAGATCGCCCCTGATGGCGGTCAGTTCATCCACGATGTACGCGAAGACAACGTCGCGCGTGCTCTGCTGCGGCGGCGTAGCCCCGAGGCCGTCAGCCTCCGTGACCAGTGGGATGTTCGCAAAGAGGTCGATCCCATGCCAGTAGCTCAGGGCGCGTAGGAATCGCGCCTCCGCGCGAAAGTCCGCGATCTCGTCGGCGAGGTCGGAATGCCCCCGCTCGGCCAGCTTCTCGTCCGTCGTCTCGCGCAAGAACTCGTTCACCATCGACACCTGGAAGAAGACCCGCTGGTACATCATCTCGACGAACTGATTCGAGGAGGCCCAGCCCGAGGTGGTCAGCTCCGGAAGGCCAGCGTCGTTCCAGGCGATCACGGCCTCATCGGTCGGCAACTCCTGATGCTGCCACAGCTGCCGGCTGTAACTTGTAAAGCCTTCGTCGAGTCCTGAGAAGTCCGGCTGGCCGTGAGGGCCCTGCTGGCCTGTGACAACCAGCCCGCCATAGAGCTTGGCCAGGAAAGCCTGGTAGGACTTCGTATCCTTGAAGACGTTCGCATCCGTGACGGTGCTCTCGGGCTCTGTCGTGATGGTGCAGCTCAGGCCCGCTACGAGCACGGCGCCAGCGATAAACAGTATTTTGAGCCTTTGTTTTATCATGGCCTTATCCGTTGTTTCGTGTTCCTTGCTCATCGTCAGCACCGCCCTCAGATGGCAAAGTTGAGGCCGGCCAGGAACGTCCGGACCTGCGGGAAGATGTTGTTGTCCACACCGTTGATGCCCGCCGCCGTCGGATCGATGCCGCTGTACCCTGTGATGGTGAAGGCGTTCTGCACGACACCATAGGCCCGTAGGCGGGGCGTGACCTGATACCCGAGTTGGATGTTGTTCATCCGCAGGAAGCTGGCGTCTTCCACGTACACGTCGGAGAAGTACTGCGGCCTCTGGAACTCGTTATCGAGCACCGAGGCGTGCAGATTGTTGGGCGCCGAGCTGTCCCGCAGATTATCGTAGAAGCCCCCGGTCGAGGCGTTGTTGTTGTAAACGTAGTTCCCTACCTGGGCCAGCAGCGTGAAGCTGAGGTCGAAATTCTTCCACCGCATGTTCGACGTGTGGCCGATGATCCAGTCCGGGGCGGGGTCTTGGAACGGCGCCCGGTCGTCCTGGTTGATGATGCCGTTTTCGTCGAGGTCGACGTAGAGATCCTGTTCGTCGATTACGTCGTCGCCGTTCATATCCTCGTAGATCGGGTTACCGGAGCTATCGCGGATGTGCCGGTACACGTTGAACGAGTTGATCGGCTCTCCGGGTGTATGGACCTGGATGAAGCTTCCGACGCCGCCCGAGATCAGGCCGACCGGGATCTCTTGAGCGCCCGCGAAGAACGGGTTGATCTCAGTCAGCTCGTTCTGGTTGTACGCGAAGTTGAAGTTCGCGTTATACTGGAAGCCGCCCCCGGCCCCCTCGGCGATCAAGGCGTTGACGGTCAACTCGAAGCCCTTGTTCTTCATGGAGCCGATGTTGGTGGTCACGAAGTTGGAGAGGTTCGTTCCGGCCGCCACGGGGACTTCGAAGATCAGGTCATCCGTGTTATTCGCGTAGAACTCGATACTGCCTGCCAGCCGATTGTTCCAGAACCCGTAATCGATGCCGATGTTCCAGGCCTGGGTCTCCTCCCAGCGGATGTTCGGATCCACCCCGCTGGGCCTGATCGTCGACACGAACTCGCTGCCGAACTGCGCCTGGGCCAAGGGGCCACCGAACAGGTAGTCCTTGTACTGCGAGTAACTGGGGAAGCCCTGATTCCCGTTCGTTCCATAAGAGAGTCTGAGCTTCAGGTCCGAAAGCCATCCGGCGCCGTCCATGAAGCCTTCCTCCGAGATACGCCAGGCGCCGGCGATCGATGGGAAGGTCGCCCACCGATTGTCCTCGCCGAACTTGGAGGACCCGTCCGCGCGGACGGTGGCCGTAAGAAGGTACCTGTCTTTAAACCCGTAGTTGGCCCGGGCGTACCATGAGGCGAGCCGGAACTCATCGACCGTCAAAAACGTCCGCTCGAGCTGCGCCGACGGAATCCCGTTTGGCCCCAATAGATCGGAGCTGAGTTGCTGCGCGAAGAAAGAAGGGAACTCCGAGCGCCACTGCCACCAGGCGAATCCCCCAGTGACATCGAAAGAGCTGCGCTCCCAATTCTTGGCCCAGGCCCCAAAGGCCTCGAAGTTGAAGTTGTTCTCGGTCGGGTTGGACCGGCTGACCGTGCCGTCGTTGCCGCTCTCGGCCTCGCCCTTGCTGATCGATGGACTGAAGGTCCGCCGTTCCGAGTTGGTCACCACGTACGACAGCCGGGTGGTCGCCGACAGTCCATCGACCCACGGCAAGAAGTACTGACCCGTCACGTTGCCGAGGCTGCGGTAGGTGGTACCCTCGTCGAGGATCAGGTTGAGCTGGCCGACGGGATTGTTCGTCCCCAACGGATCGTCCCATTCGAAGTAGCCGCCGTAGGGACTGTCCGCGTCTTCGATCGGCTCGGTCGGCGCCATGTTGTCGGCGCTGCCCAGCACGCCACCCGGCGTGAACTTGTCCTCGGTCCGCGCTCCCATGACGTTCGCCTGCAGTCTCAGTGCGTCATCGAAGAGCAACTGGTTGTAGGCCAGGTTCAGAGACAGCCGCTCGTTCTTGGACGCCTTGACGGCGCCCTGCTGGCTCAAGTATCCCAGGGACAGGCGGTAGTTCATCTTGTTGGTCGCGCCCGCCACCGCCAGGCTGTAGTCCTGGCCGAAACCCCCTTGCTCCACCGCATCACGCCAGTCGGTGGTTGCATCCCCAAGAACGTCGAGTACCGCAGGGGCCTGATCGGCAACGGCCTGCCGGAACTGCTCTGCGTTCAAGATATCGGGCCCATTGGTTACGTTCGAGCCCGACCAGTTGCCCAGGAACGTGACTTGCGCCCCCGAGGCCGCGCCCCTGCCCGATTTGGTCGTGATTAAGACGACGCCGTTCGCGCCCTGCGACCCGTAGATCGCGGTGGAGGATGCGTCTTTCAGCACGACGAACGATTCGATGTCGTCGGGGTTCAGGAAGTTCAGCGCATTGCGCCCAGCTGAAAGCCCTCCTCCCGGGGGTACGGGAACGCCGTCGATGACGTAGAGAGGTTCGTTGGTGGCGGTAATCGACGTGGCGCCGCGGATCCGCATCGAGATCCCGCCCCCCGGCTCACCACCGTTATTCGCGGTCACCTGGACTCCTGCGACCTTCGCCTGGATGAGTTCCTCGGCGGTGACGATGCGGCCCGTGTTGAACTCCTCGGCCTCCACCTCCACCACGGCACCGGTGAGGTCCCTCTTCTCCTCCTCACCGTAACCGATCGCCACGAGCCCCTCGAGCCCCACCGGCGCGATTATCATCAAGATTTCGATGGTGCTCGTCTGGCCCACGACAACGGTGACTGGCTGTTCCACGCTGCGGTAGCCAAGCCGGGTTGCCGTCAGCGTATAGTCCCCGGCAGGTACGTCGGTCAAGACGAAACGGCCGTCGGCATCCGTCGGGACAGTGCGGCCGGCGACCGTCACTTCCACGTCGGCAACAGCCGTACCTGTGGCGGAGTCTAGGATCCGCCCCCTGATGGTGCCCGTTTGGGCTTGGAGCTGGCCTGCACTGATCACGACGGCGATGAGTGCGACCAGCAGGTGTCGAAACCTGGTCATGGGGTCCTCCACAGCCGAAGGAATGTGCTTCCCACATTCGAAACGCCACCGAGAGGTGGAGCCTCGCGGGATCCCGGCAGAGGATTGGCCGAAACGGCCCTGAGAGGTGGGCCGCCTGTCACTCCTCGAACGGGGAGCTTCGAAGCATGAGTCGGGGCCAGGGGTGTCGCACTGAGTCAGTAATCCAGGTTGAATCCATTATGAAGTACGCTCTGGAGGAAAGCAAGCCCCCGTTTCCGCTTACCCGAGCGCTCCCACAACGGTGTGTGGTATATCGCCCCTCCGGGCGGTCTCGGGAGCGGCGAACGCAGACCTTGCAGAGTACCCGCGAGCACCTATTGTGAAGAGCATCACCGGCCAAACCTTCCGACGACCAGCGAAAGCGAGAGAGAACCTTGTGGACGCGCGTTCCATAACTTCCCTGCTAACGCTCATCGGATTGACATCCGGGGTCGCTACATCCCTGGAAGCGCAGCTGCCGGACGCTGACCGCGGGCCGGTCGCTGTCGATGAGCGCGGGGTGATGCGATGGACAGCCACGGGGGACGAAGTGGCGCTCTTCGGCGTCAACTACTCGACGCCCTTCGCCCATGCGTACCGCGCCCACGGCTATCTCGGTATCGATCATAGGCAGGCCATCGACTCCGACGTGATGCACCTTCGCCGCCTCGGCCTCGACGCCTACCGCATCCACGTCTGGGATCGGGAGGTGAGTGATGGTGAGGGCAATCTCGTAGACAACGACCACCTGGACCTGCTCGACTATCTGATGGCCAGCCTGGCCGAACACGGCATCAGGGCGATCCTCACCCCAATCGCCTGGTGGCCGGCGGGGTATCCCGAGCCGGACCCCGGTACAACCGGGTTCTCCGACGGATACGACAAAGGCGAGATGACAACGGGTGCGGAGGCCCGCCGGGCCCAGGAGAACTATCTCGGTCAGTTCGTCACGCACACCAACCCCTATACGGGCCTCACGTACGCGGAAGACCCGAACCTCTTGGGCCTAGAGATCTTCAACGAGCCCAGTCACCCCGCCGGACCGGAAGAGACGACGCGTTACATCGATGCGATGGCGAGCGCCCTGCGGGATGCGGGCTTCCGTAAGCCCATCTTCTACAACATCAGTCAGGGTTATTCGGACGAGCATGGCCGTGCCGTCTGCGCCGCCCGGATCGATGGCGTCAGTCACCAGTGGTACCCGACCGGCCTCGTGCGAAATGGTACCATAGGCGGCAACATGCTGCCCAACGTCGACCGCTACCCGATCCCCTACGAGGACTTCGCCGAGTGCCGGGACAAAGCGCGTATGGTGTACGAGTTCGATGCCGCCGATGTCGCCGGGTCGTACATGTATCCCGCCATGGCCCGCAGCTTCCGGGGCGCGGGTTTCCAGTTCGCTACCCAGTTCGCCTACGACCCCTTGGCCATCGCCTATGCCAACACCGAGTACCAGACGCATTTCCTGAACCTGGTCTACACCCCGAGCAAAGCGATCAGCTTCATGATCGCCGGTGCGGTCTTCCGTGAAACCCCTCGCGGCGCATCGTACGGCACGTACCCGGAAAGCGAACGCTTCGGCCCCTTCCGCGTCAGCTACGGCGAGGATCTCAGCGAGTGGGTCACCGACACGGCGTTCCTGTACTCGAACACTACCGGCACCGTCCCGCCATCCCCGAGCGAACTCCGGCACGTTGCCGGCGTAGGTACCTCATCCGTGCTGGCCTACGAGGGAACCGGAGCCTACTTCCTGGATCGCCTCGATGACGGAGTCTGGCGTCTGGAGGTGTACCCCGATGCTGTGTGGGTCGAGGATCCCTTTACCCGTCCCAGTCTCGCTCGGGAAGCGGCGCGCGTCTATTGGCGGTCGAGGACCCTGCGGATCAGCCTCCCAGATCTCGCCTCGGATTATTCCGTGGAGCCGATGAACGCGGGCAACGAGCATCGGCCGGCCGTGCAGGCCGGAACCTTCGACGCGCGCCCCGGCGTGTACGTCCTCACCCGGGCCGGAGCCACACATCCGGCCTGGACACCCGAGACCATCATCGCGGGCCGGCGCCTGGGTGCCTTCGTAGCTCCTCATTCGTCGGAGGCCCCAACAGCGGTCGTTCACACCCCACTCGCAGAGCTACACGCCGGTCAACCGCTTACTGTGCGCGCCGACGTCGTGTCGAACGCCCCGGTCGACTCCGTGGTGCTGTTCGTGCGGCATCTCGGCGGGTGGAGCCGCATGCAGCGGCTCGCCATGCAGCCGGCGGGGGCCTTCGTTTATCAGGTGCAGGTGCCTGCCGAGCGGATTCGTGAGGGCTTGGTCGAGTACGCCATCTCGGTCTACGAGGACGAACAGACCCGCACGTTCCCGGGCAACGACCTCGGTGACCCGTATCGATGGGACTTCACGGGCCGCGAGTTCTGGCGGGTCCAGGCCCTAGCGGCGGGGGCGCCCATCGTACTGTTCGACGGCCGACGCGACCTGGAGCACCTGCTCTACCCTCACCCCTGGGAATACGTCCGGTTCCAGACCGGTATCGTGACCGGGAGCGAGCCGGATCGCGTGGCTCTGTCCGCAGTGGTGCAAGACTTCACCCCGTCACCTCACCACTTCGCGCTCCGAACGTTCCTGCCCGAAGGTCAGCGTACACGCCTGGGCCAGGCCGCCTCGGACGGTGTGCTCCGCATCCGCGCCCGAACCACCGGGCGTGCTTCGGATCGTATGGAAGTAGCGCTCGTTCAGCGGGACGGAACAGCGTGGGGAACGACGGTCGAGCTGACGGATACGTGGCAGGACATAGTGATCCCCGTGTCGAAGCTACGGCCTACACCGCTGGCTCTGCTGCCGCGGCCCTACCCACATTTTCTTCCCGACTTTCTAGAGACCGCGACCATTCACAGCGGACCGCGGCTCGCCGAGCTCGATGGGCTGCAGTTCTCCGTGGGCGCGAGGCTGTTCCAAGATGCCGACCTCGGCGGAGCACACGGCTTCCAGATCGAGCGCGTCGTCCTCGACTCCAGCCCTGACTGACATGAAGAGACGTGACTTCGTAAAGCACACGACCGTCGCCACCGCCGCTCTGGCCGTCCACTCTGCGTTGCCGCATTCCGTCCTTCGGGGGTACAGTCGAGACTCGTCGCAAGTGGACTTCAGTCCCGGTTGGCGGTTCCTGCTTGGGGAGGCGCACGGCGCGCAGAGCGGCTCGTTTGACGACAGCGCGTGGGGCGCAGCGACGCTCCCTCACACCGCACGCATCGAAAACCTGGTGACGGGGGAACCCGGCAGCGAGACCTACCAGTGGCAGGGGACCTGTTGGTATCGCAAGCACTTCCTCGTCAGCGGCGAGAGCGCCGGCCGAAAGCTTTTCTTAAAGTTCGACGCTGCTATGAACGTGGCCGACGTCTGGCTAAACGGCGAGCACCTGGGCCGACACATGGGGGGCTGGCTGCCCTTCGGTTTCGATATCTCGAGTCGGGTATCTCTTGGCGAAGAGAACATCCTCGCGGTCCGCCTCGACAACACCGACAATCCCGTGACCGGCCCGAAGCCACTTCCGCAACTCGACTTCAACCCGTACCACGGCATCTACCGGAATGTCCACCTGATTATCAAGGACCCGCTGCACATCACCGACCCGATTCTCGAGGGCAGACCGGCAAGCGGCGGCGTCTTCGTCACGTACCCCGACGTGTCCTCGGAGGCGGCGACGGTGCGTGTGCAGGTTCACGTCCGGAACGATGACGGGATCTCGCGCGAGTTCTTGGTTCGTGCGCGACTTCTCAGCCCGGAGGGTCGCGTCGTTGCCGAGGCATTCGCCGGGATCTTCAGCCTGGCATCCGGCGCGGCCCGTGAAGTGCTCCAGAATCTTCGGGTGCGTGAACCGGCGCTCTGGAGTCCGCGTCGACCTCATCTTTACGTGCTGCACACCGAAATTGTCGAAGGCGAGACCGTCGTCGACAAGGAGACCACGCGCATCGGGATTCGTCACATAGAGATTTCGACGCAGGGTTTCCGGATCAACGGAGAGCAAGATTTCCTCAGGGGAACGAACCGGCACCAGGAATATCCCTACGTGGGCTACGCACTCTCTGACGCCGCCCAGTACCGCGACGCAAAGAAGATTAAGGATGCGGGTTTCGACTACATCCGCCTCTCCCACTACGCACACGCCCCCGCCTTCATGGACGCCTGCGACGAGTTGGGCCTCGTCGTCATGAACTGCATTCCCGGCTGGCAGTTCTTCAACCGGGACGATCCGGAGTTCACCAAGATCCAGTATGACAACTGCCGCCGCCTGCTACGGCGCGACCGCAACCACCCGTGCGTCATCCTCTGGGAAGTCTCGCTCAACGAGACCGGCATGTCCGACGAGTTCATCCGAACGACCCACGCCATCGCCCACGAAGAATACCCCGGGGACCAGTGCTACACGTGCGGATGGACCGAGGGCTACGACGTGTTCATCCAGGCGCGACAGCACGGCGGCTGCAAGGAAGTCACCGACCGCGCCTGCCTGGTTTCCGAATACGGGGACTGGGAGTACTACGCACAGAACGCCGGGCTGCAACAAGACGCGTGGGCCGACCTCGCACCGGACGAGGCGAATAGCCGTCAGCTCCGCTGGCACGGCGAGGCCGCTTTGCTTCAGCAGGCGACCAACTTCCAGGAAGCGCACAACGACAACCTCAAGACCATCGCGTTCGCCGACGGCCTATGGGTGATGTTCGACTACAACCGTGGCTACGCACCAGACATCGAGTCCTCGGGCTGCATGGACCTCTTCCGGCTGCCGAAGTATTCCTACTCGTTCTTCCAAAGTCAGCGTCCTCCCGATGAAGACCTGCGGCAGGCCGCGTCTGGACCCATGGTCTTCATCGCCAGCTACTGGATGCCAGATTCGAATACGGACGTTCGGGTCTTCAGCAATTGCGATGAGGTCGCGCTGTATCTGGGCGGCGAGTTGGTTGAGCGACGGAGACCGGACACCGATCGCATGTCGACGCATCTCGCGCATCCACCCTTCACGTTCCACCTGGACGGCTTCCGACCGGGAATCTTGGAGGCCATCGGCTACATCGACGGACGGGCAACCGCCAAGCACGCGGTGCGGACGCCGGAAAGCGTGCAAGGCATGGACCTCTGGCTCGACGAGAATGGGCGGCCGTTCGCCATGGACGGTAAAGACGTGGCCTTCCTTCACGCCGAATTGCGCGATGCTTACGGAACGACTGTCACCGATGCTTGGGAGAACGTGTTCTTCGGCGCCAGCGGTGATGTGAACCTGATAGGCGCGAACCCGTTCTCGTCCGAAGCAGGCATCGCCAGCACCCTCGTGCAAACGGAGGCCAGTCGGCCACGAAGCGCGGTCTACGCGCTCTGCCTGGTCCGGGACCGTGATGACGTTCGCGTCTTGAGCGCAGCCACGTCTATCGGCGGTGATGTGGAGCCCTGCGAAGTGCGATTGACCACCGACGGAAGCGAGCCCGGGGTCGATGCTACACGCTACGCTGGGCCGTTCGTCGCCTTGGGACGAGTGCGAGCGGCGCTCTTCATCAGCGGAAGGCGGGTCGTCGAAGCCGACTCCGACGCCCCGAAGTCCAGAATCGCCGGGAGTACGGCGCCGGTGCCGTCTCGCTGACGAACATGAGCGATGCCCCTTTTCGGCTCCGCCGCGTCTTCGCCGTAGCGCCGGTCGTCGTAGTGGCCGCGCTGGCGGTCTGGCAGCCCTGGCGCACCGAACCCGACACACTGGCGCCTTTCACCAACCTCGTGTTTCACGACTCCGTGGCTGTGCTCCCGGTGGAAAACCGAACGGGCGATGCCGAGCTTCAGCATCTCGCCAGCGGGATCACCGAAGAGATTGTGGGGCGTCTCAAGCGTGTCAGCTTCATCAAGGTGAGCGATCCCTACTCCGTTGAGGCTCTCCTCGCCCGCCAGCTGACGGCAATACAGCTTGCCGACTCGCTCGGCGTCGAGAAGCTCGTCTTTGGCTCGCTCTATCGGACGACGGACGGAGTGCGCCTCAACGTGCGGGTGACGGAGGGAAGGAGCGGAGACGTCCGCTCGACCGGGCAGTACGACTGGAACGCCGATTCAGGATTCGAGGCAGCCCTCCACCTCGCCCAGGATTTCGTCGAAGAGTACCTCGATCGGATTCTCGTGGTGGTCCCTGCAATGACGGCTCCTGTCGCGCACAGCCCGGGCCACGAGAGCTACTTGATCGGCCGGACTTGGCTGGGCCGCCGTACGGCGGAAGGGCTCGAACGCGCTCGCACCGCGTTCGCCGAGGCATTAGCCGTCGACTCGGCCTATGCCGAGGCGTACGCCGGGCTCTCGAATGTCTACGCATTGTCGCTCGCTTACAGATATAGAGATGGAGACGACGGCTACCGCACGGCGGGACTGGCATTGGCGATGGCGAATCGCGCCATCGAGCTCGACCCCGATTTGGCCAGCGGCTACACCGCCCGGGGATACCTGGCCAGTCGCTCCTTCGCCCCGGTGTCCGAGGTGGCGTCGGATTGTCGCAAGGCGATCGACCTGGAGCCCAGTGCTGCCGACGTGCTCAGCTGGTGCGCTCGCGTCCTTACCCGGCAAGGCGAGATCGACGACGCATTTCGAGTCGCCGAGGGCGCCATCGCCCTCGACCCCCAAAACGCCGGACGCCGCCTCGCACTCGCCTACGACGCACTCGCCCTCGGACGCTACGACCGGTCGGTTCGGGAGGCCCACCTGGCCGGCGAGCTCGAGCCCGGGCTGATGCTCGCCCGGGCCATCGAGGCGCGGGCCCATCTGCTGGCAGGACAGGCCGGCCGCTGCGCCGCCATGGACCTCGGGCCGCACGCCGGCATCCGCGCCATGTGTCTGCACGAGCTGGGTCGCGAGGATGAGGCAACTGCCATCGTCGACTCGCTGGTGGCGGCCCTGGCCACCGACGGCCCGCTCGATTCGATCTTCACCGAGGTCATCCCGGCAGAGGACCTGGCCACCTACTACGCCTGGGTGGGCGACGCCGAGATGTCGCTGGAGTGGGTGCGGCGGGCCTATGAGCTGTCACCTAGCGGCGTCGAGCCCCGCGTGATCGAGTCGGCGCTGTTCGAGCGCGTCCGCGAAGACCCCCGCTTCCGACTGGAGGTAGAACGAGTCCGCGCCGGGATCTGGGATCGTGTTCGCACCCAGTCCGTTCCGTAATCGGCGTGGGTTACGAGCACTCGTGCACCCGCACCGTCGAGTTGCGGCTGGATCAACGACCGAGCTTGCCAGGAGCCCGAACATGAGCAAGACGCGCATTACAATGGTTCTCCTCTTCCTCTGCGCTGTTGCAGGATCGGCCACCGCCCAGGAAGAGGCGCAGACCCAACGCCAGCGACTGCTCATGGACTACGGGTGGTCGTTCACGAGGGGCGACCCCGCAGGCGCCGAGGAAGTGACCTTCGATGACAGCGGCTGGCGCTCGCTGGACCTGCCCCACGACTGGAGCATCGAAGGGCCGTACGATGAGAGCGCTGCCACTGGCGGCCGCGGCGGGTACCTGCCCACGGGTATCAGCTGGTACCGCCGCGCGTTCACGCTTCCCGATGGGGCCCTGGGGCGCCGCGTCACCATCGAATTCGACGGGGTCTACGAGAACAGCGACGTTTGGATCAACGGGCATCATCTCGGCCGGAGACCCTACGGCTACATCAGTTTCTACTACGACCTGACGCCCCACCTGGTCGAAGGTGAAAACGTGGTGGCCGTCCGCGTCGACAACTCCCATCAGCCGAATACGCGCTGGTACTCGGGTAGTGGCATCTACCGCCATGTATGGTTGACCGTTACGGACCCGCTGCACATCGGCCACTGGGGAACCTACGTGACCACACCCGAGGTGGACGCCGCCTCTGCGCTGGTGAGCGTGCGCACGAATGTCGCGAACTACGGAACGAGCGAGCGGCGAGGAACACTTCGCACCGTGATCCTGGACCAATCTGCGGCGGAGGTAGCCAGTGCCACGGCCTCCTTCGTACTCGGCGCCGGTGACTCGACCGAGCTCGACCAGCAGCTTCCCGTCGGCGAACCTTCGCTCTGGTCGCCGGACACGCCCGTCCTCTACACGCTACGGGCCACCGTGCTCGATCCCAGCGGGCGAACCATCGACGAGACGAACACGCCGTTCGGTATCCGTCGCATCGAGTACGACGCCGACCGCGGGTTTCTGCTCAACGGAAAGCGCGTGAAGATGTTGGGAGTGAACCTGCACCATGGCGGCGGGCCGGTGGGCGCCGCGGTGCCCGAAGCGGTCTGGGAGCGACGCCTCAAGCTGCTGAAGCAGATGGGCGCCAACGCGATCCGAACCGCCCACAACCCGCCGGCACCCGAGTTCCTGGACTTGTGCGATCGCCTAGGCTTCCTGGTCATGGACGAGGCCTTCGACGAATGGACCCACGGCAAGGTCGAGTTCGGCTATAACCAGTACTTCGCGGACTGGGCCGAACGCGACCTGGTCGACTTCATGCGTAGGGACCGTAATCACCCGTCGGTCGTGCTGTGGAGCCTGGGCAACGAGATCGGCGAACAGCACGCCGCGGGCGGACACGAAGTGCTCCGCATGTTGGTGGAGATCGCTCACCGCGAGGACCCGACGCGTCCGGTCACCACCGGGAACGATCACATCTACGCCGATGACGGCGCCACCACGGTCGAGTTCATGGAACTGCTGGATGTCGTCGGCTACAATTACGTGGATCGCTGGCACGAGCGCCGGGAGCTGTACGCGGCTCAGGATCGCCACGCGCACCCCGACTGGAAGCTCATCGGCACAGAGAGCAGCCCGGTGTGGGGCACGCGCGGGGAGTACCCACTCGGCGACGACCCTGAGCGCGTCCAACCCTTCTACACGGCGGGCATGATTCGCGCCGAACAGCTGTGGAGGTTCGTTTCAACGCACGACTACTTCGCCGGAGATTTCATGTGGACCGGCATTGACTACCTGGGCGAGTCCCGCTGGCCGCGGAAGAACTCCACCTCCGGCCAGCTCGATCTCGTCGGCTTCCCAGACGACGGCTACTTCTTCTACCAGAGCCGTTGGACGGAAGAGCCGATGATCCACCTGTTCCCCCACTGGAACTGGCCCGGCCGCGAGGGGCAATTCATCCCGGTGCTCGCCTACACCAACTGCGACGTCGTGGAGTTGTATCTCAATGGTCGGTTCATCGGCGAGAAGCGAATCGAGTTTCCGCGTCAGGGCACCTCCGGCGGATGGAACAGCTACGATCGTCCTCCCGTGTTCCCAACCACCGCCGACCTGCATATGGCGTGGGATGTCCCCTACGAACCCGGGGTGTTACGTGCTGTGGGCAAGCGGAACGGGGAAATCGTGGTCACCCAGGAGGTGCGGACGGCTGGGGAGGCCTCGGCGCTGCGTCTCAGCGTGGATCGTGACGAGATTCGCGCAGGAATCCGGGACATCGCCCACGTCGAGGTCGAGGTGGTGGACGCCGACGGTGTGGTGGTCCCCAACTCCGAGCACCTCGTGCGGTTCGCGGTGGAGGGAGCCGCGAAGCTTTTGGCGGTCGGCAACGGCAACCCAACGGACCACAGCTCCTACCAGGCCCAAGAGCGCCGGGCTTTCCACGGGCTGCTGCTGGCCATGATCCAGAGCACGAACGAGACCGGGGTGATCCGTGTGACGGCGCAGGCCGACGGTTTGGAACCCGCGTCTATCGACATTACGGTGGTGCCGGGAGAAGCACCGCCTCGGGTGCAGTGATACCGTTTGCGACAAGTGTAGATCGCCTTTAGAATCAGTCGACCTGGCCACACGCGAACAGTCGGGAGGTGGAAGTGACCATCGGCGGAATCGATCTGTTCATCGTCGTCGCGTATCTCATCGCGATTCCCATCTTCGGATTTTATTTCAAGAGGTATGTGAAGACCGAGGAAGACTACTTCCTCGCCGGGCGCATGCTGCCGTGGTGGGTCATCAGCATGTCCATCATCGGGACCAACATCGGCGCCTACGATTACATGGGAGCCGCCGGCGGCGCGTACCGCTTCGGAGTCGCCCAGGCAAATTACGAATGGATCGGCGCCGTACCGGCGATGATACTCTCGGCACTGCTCTTCGTCCCGTACTACTGGAAGGCCGGTGTGTACACCGTGCCCGAGTTCCTCGGCCGGCGCTACAACCTCGCCGTCCGCATTATCCAGGCGCTGCTATGGGGATTGTTCCTCGCATGCGTGCTCGGCGTGTTCTTCTGGGCCGCCGGATTGATGCTCAACGAGTACCTCGGGATCCCCATATGGGTCAGCCTTCTCCTGACGGCAGTCATCGTTGGGGTCTACACGATCACCGGAGGCCTGGCCGCCGTCGCCATGACCGACGTCGTACAGCTCCTCGTGATGTTCATCGGTGGGGTGGCCCTCACGGTGTTGGGCCTGTGGACCGTGGGTGGATGGGAGGGTTTGGTGGCGAGCATCGCCCCGACGCACCCCAACCACTTCAAGCTGTTCCTGCCGCTGGACGATCCAACCATACCGTGGCTCGGCATGATCTTGGGCCTGGCGTTCGTGCTGTCACCGGCCTGGTGGTGCTGTCACCAGGCGATCATCCAGCGCACCCTGGGAGCACGTAGTGAGTGGGATGCGAAAGCCGGGATGCTGTTCGCGGCCTTCCCCAAGATGTTCATTCCCGTACTCGTCGTACTGCCCGGGCTGCTGGCGTTGTCGATGAATCCAAACCTCACCGGTCCGGAGATGGATCGCGCCTTTCCATGGCTGATCCGCAATCTCCTTCCCGCCGGGCTCGCCGGGTTGGTGTTCGCAGCGTTCATGGCGGCTTTGATATCAAGCGTCGACTCGACATTGAACTCGGCCGCAACGGTGTGGACCCGAGACATCTACCAGCGGTTCTTCGTCAAGAACGCATCGGACCAACACTATCTAAAAGTCGGCCGCATTCTGACTCTCGTGTTCGTGTTGTGGGCCATCGCCTTTGCACCGGTGACGAAGCAGTTCCCCGGAATCTACGTAGCCATGCAGAGCCTGCTGTCGATATTTCAAGGCCCCACCTTCGCCATCACACTGCTGGGCATCGGGTGGAGCCGTGCCACGCAGTGGGGCGGCCTAATCGGACTGCTGGCGGGCGTTGCGATATCGAGCACGCTCTACTTCGCCGCAGGAATGAGCTTTCTCTACGTCGCCTGGTGGTCGTTCGTCGGTGCCCTAATTGTGAACATCCTCGTCAGCTTGATGACCAAGCCCGAGCCCACTTCCAAGCTCGAAGGCCTGGTGTACGGTCTCGTCATGAAGAACGGTGAGATACAGGAGATCCTATCGGATCGTGCCGAGGGAGGTGAGTGATATGGGTGACTGGCTGGCCGGATTACCGCTGTGGTGGGGCAAGGTCATCGCGGTGCTGTTCTTCTTGGTTATCGCTATATGGGCATGGCGTCGACCCCGGAGCTACATATATAAGGGCGCACCGGACAATCACGGCTGGCGCGATCTGAGAGTGTGGGCGTCCGTGCTAATGGCAATTCAGATCCTCATCTACATGACCCTCTGAACTACGCCGGAGACTGAGATGGAGCACAAACAGACCTTTGAGCCGTTCATGATACTCGGCGTGTTCTGGTCCCTGTTCGGCCTCGTCGTGTTGTTCGCCACGTTCTTTGTGCGCGAAACAGCTATGGTGCCCCTCTTGCGAGGTGTAGTCACCAATATCATTGCGGGTTCACTTCTTCTCGGCGTCGGCATCGCCTGCGTCCTCAAGGGGAGGGCCAATATCCGTAAGCAAGGTATGGGGCCTTGATCGACGAACCCATCAGTGTTTCCCCCACCCTGTCCAAAGAGCAGGCCACTGCCAGCCTTTGCGCGGCGTCGACCTCGTTTCCGGCCAAGCTCTGGAGCCGGCCCGTCCAGCCCACGCGCGTCGAACTGGTCTATCTTCCCTACTACTTCTTCGATGTCGAGTTGTCTCAGGACGTCGGCGCCCAAAGGGTGGGCGTTGCCATCGACGCGGTTCTTGGGGCCACGGTGTTCTTTATCGGAGACACGCTCGTGCGAGAATCAGGATGCGAGGGCGTAGCCTGTGATTTCTTACAGTCTCCGAGT
>JBDHGH010000027.1:0-28563 GCA_039589995.1 Gemmatimonadota bacterium
TCGCCCGCGAGTGATGGGGTGATCCGCTAGCGTCCCATCGATTCGCCGGAAGACGATTCTGCCCGAATCGTCCTCGGCGTCGCTAGCAAAACCGTTTCTGAACAGAAGCCCAAACGCAGCCGCCAGGTTCTCTGCGCTACCCGGGAAGGGCATGTGATCGGCGATCAGCATGAGCGAACCACCTTCGGCTACCCAGTCGCGCACCGCGGTGATCTCCTCACTATCGAACGCCTGCGCCGTCGGCAGCGACCAGTCTTCCTGGTTCTTCTCGGCGATCGCGTTGGATATCACGAGAATGTCGGCGCCCTGCAGTGCTTCCCCACTAAATCGGGCGGCTGACGCTCGTACGACATACCCGTCACGCCTGAGTAGCCAGGCGAAAGGAAGGTAACGACCGCCGGCCGTATGGAAGTTGAAATGGGCCTCATCGATAAGAACCGTCGGCCCTGATTCCGCCGGGTAGGCCGGGTCCGAAACCGCTGGAGCGAAAGACGTATCGGCGACTTGCTGGCCGGAAGCGCTGGAAGTCGGCAAAACAAAGACAACCGCAAAACACAAACAGAATCGCATCGAGATCACAGTCAACTTGGCTAGCGCTGCGGAGCCATCCCGGGTACGGGCGATGACGTCTCCGGGTCCAGAAAATACTGCCGCTCTAGCTTCTCGAGCTTGTTTATGTCCTCGATTTTGGTGGGGTCGAGCTGCCTCATCCTATCGTACAACTCAGCCTGAAATGCCAGATACCTCGGTGAGTATTCGGGAGTTTTGAAGACCTGGCTGCGGGCCCGCGCCATCTCGCGCTGGATATTACGGTGGTGACGCCCCAGTTCCGCCAACTGCTCCGCCGACAGACTCTCGCCACCGGGTTGCTCCGACGCGTCGACCAGTGCCTCGATCTCGGCAAGGCGCTCGATCAGTCCCCGATGGAACACCGAGTTTGCCAGCACCATCTGGTCGACCTCGGTGACCAAGTCCGACCAATAAGCCATGACCTGTGAGTCCGCCATCACGGCCATCTGGACCTCCGAAAGCGACTCCGCTAGTCGGGCGTACTCCTCTTGATCGACCTCGAGAGCCGGCTCCGGTTGTCCCCAAGCACCGTCTACCGCATTGGCACTGGGATCCGCGCTATCCGGAGCCTCGCGATTGGACCACCCTACGTTCTCGGAACGGCCACAGGATGCCGCTGAGGCGGCCAGCCACAACGCCAGTGTGCCGAACGCCACTTTCTTCACATATTGCTGCACGCGTGCCGTTCCTTTCCACTTGCTGAACTGGGTCGACTTGCGTATTGGATCGACCGAGGTGCGAAACCTAGCCGGTGCGCCACTTTATGCAATCCGCCGGCTAACCTGTGGGAGGCTTGGATGAGTTCAACGGGTGATATGCCGGTCGAGGACTTCCGTCGCTCAGGCGCGCGAATCCTGGACTGGATCGCTCAATACCTGGACCAGCCCGAGGACTATCCCGTGCTGGCCCAGGTCACTCCCAACCAGGTGAAGGATGCACTCCCGGAAAGCCCTCCAAGGCACGGCGAGCAGATGGATGTCATCCTGGATGACTTCCAAGACATCGTGGTTCCGGGAATCACTCACTGGAACCACCCCTGCTTCTTCGCCTATTTCAGCATTACCGGCTCGGCACCCGGCATTCTCGGCGAGTTGCTGTCCGCGGCACTCAACATAAACGGAATGTTGTGGCAAACGTCGCCGTCGGCGACCGAACTGGAAGAACTGGCGCTCGACTGGCTGCGCCAGATGTTGGGTCTGCCCGAAGACTTCGATGGCGTGATCATGGACACGGCCTCCGTCGGCACGTTGTGCGCGATCGCTGCAGCGCGTCACGCACTCGCCGACCTGCAAGTCCGCGAGTTGGGACTGGCCGGCCGTCCAGAGCTTCCGCGGCTTTGCCTCTACACTTCGGAGCAAGCCCACTCGTCGGTTGCCAAGGCGGGCATCGTCCTCGGCCTCGGCCACACGAACGTTCGCAAGATCGCCACCGACGACGCGTTCCGCATGGATGTCGACGCACTGGAGACCGCCATCTCATCCGACAGGGAAGCCGGTCATCTCCCCTTCTGCGTCGTGGCCACCGTGGGTACGACGTCGACGACCAGCATCGACCCCGTGTCAGCCATCGCCGAGACCTGCCAACGCGAGGGACTTTGGCTGCACGTGGATGCCGCCTATGCGGGCAGCGCCGCTTGCATGCCGGAACATCGCGAAGTTCTGGCGGGGTGTGAATCCGCACAGTCCGTGGTAGTGAACCCGCACAAATGGCTGTTCACTCCAATCGACTGCAGCGTGCTCTACACCCGCGAGCCGGACACTCTGACCGGAGCCTTCAGCCTGGTACCCGAGTACTTGCGGACCGCTGTCGATGATGAAATCCGAAACTACATGGATTGGGGTGTGTCTCTTGGCCGACGGTTCCGCGCACTGAAGCTCTGGATGGTGCTGAGAACATTCGGATCGGAGGGAATCGCCGACCGCCTGCGCGAGCATGTTCGACTGGCCGGGAAGTTCGCGACCTGGGTTGACGACCATCCCGAATTCGAGCGCTTGGCTCCGACTCCGCTTAGCGTGGTGTGCTTCCGAGCGCTTCCGCCCGCCCTGCGAGGCGACAGCCAGGATGAAGCCCACGCCATCCTCAACCGATTTAACGAAGAGCTGCTAAATCGCGTGAACGCCAGCGGCGAGGCGTATTTGTCCCACACGACCCTCCGCGGACGCTACGCGCTGAGGCTGGCGATCGGAAACATCCGAACGACGGAAGAACACGTAGCGAAGACGTGGGAGCTGCTGCAGGAAACCAGCCACATATTGCTCACAAGTGGAGAGTTCTTCTAAGAATCTTCTCGATAGCCGCCGGTCGCGTCTAGAACCGCCGCCCGGGTTAGCCAGTCGACGTAGGCGCGCGGCAGGCCGTGAGCTCTAGCGCCGCCCGCGACCCGGTCCAGATAGTCCTGAGAGGGTTGGCCGTCAGCGACGATCCGCTTCGGTTGGCCGAGGTAGACGGCGGCCGCCTGGCGTGCCTGCCTGCCCACCGGTTCAACCCATACCGTACTTCGACGATAGTGTTCGGGGACACCCTCGAACTCGTCCAGGGTAACCAGAGATTCGAACGGCATGCGATAGACGACACCGTAGACCAAGCAACCCTCCTCGTTCACCAGGTTGGCCACGACGTGCTCCCCGCCATCCCCCTCCCCGCCCTTGTTGAACGCCAGGCGCCAACCCTCGAGCCGCGCCGCCCAGCCTGGCGGTACCTCGCGGCCCAGCACGGACTCGAAAAGACCATGGTCCATGTTGCAGCCGTAGGCGAAGTAGAGTAAGCCGGGTTCGAGTGTGTGTCGGATCGTCATTGACCGGAGGGCATCGCCGGGACGATCCGAAAGACCTGGTCGTCGCCGGGCCGGGCGTGTCCACGACCATCGCGGTTGCTGGTCCCAAAATAAAGATGTCCGTTGGGACCACGACCGACAGCTCGGATTCGGCCGTACACGTCGGGCCACAACCGCTCCAGAGCACGAACGGTCATCCTGTCATCATCGAGCACGACGCGATGGAGGTGCTCGCCCCTGAGTGTGGCGAAAAAGAAATCGCCGCTCCACTCTGTGATCGGGCCCTGGTAAAACCGAGCATCAGCGGGGGCGACGGCTGGCGTGTACTCCAACAAGGGATCGACGAATCGAGGATCGCCCGGCGCGCCCAGAACCTTAGGCCAACCGTAGTTGCCGCCTGGCACGATAACGTTGATCTCGTCGCGATCGAAATGAGCCCACTCACCCGTGGGCCCGTGCATCGTCGCGAACATTCGGCCCGACACGAAATCCCAGTCGAATCCCTGTACGTTCCTGAGACCCAGTGCGTACACCGGTGAACCTTCGTCCGGATTGCCCTCGGGGATCGACCCGTCTGATCTAATTCGCAGAATCTTGCCGCCCAGCGACCGGCGGCTCTGGGCGATCGGCGCACGCGTCGCGTCCCCGGTCCCGACGTACAGAAGCCCGTCGGGTCCGAACGCCAACATCCCTCCGGAATGTCGAGCGGCCGCAGGTATTCCCTCGAGGACGACCTCCTCATCCGCGCCGCGTCCATCCACCTCGCGAAAGCGGCTGACGCGCCCTTTGGCATCACCCTCATCATCCTGGTACGTGTACATCACGTAGACGAAGGGACTATCGCCGTACTGCGGGTGGAGGGCCAGGCCAAGGAGGCCGGATTCGCCACTTTCCCAAACCGAAACCTCCGCCCACGGATCGGGAAGTAGCCCACTCTGCGGATCGATCACGCGAATGCGGCCGGGACGCTCGCTGACGAAGATTCGTCCGTCCGGCGCAAAGTCGATGGCCCAGACCGTCTCGAGTCCTTGCGCGATGGACTCGACAGCCGCTTCCGCCACCTCGACGCGGTAACGCTGCTCGGGCATTTCGGGAGGCTCCGAGGTGCGCGGCGGAAGGCCCCAGCACCCCAGTGCCAGCGTACAGCAAACCAGCAGGTTCCCGTACTTCAATCGCACGGTCGCTGGCTGCCCATTCAGGCCGGCTGCGCTACCGACGACAGCAGGACCTCCCTGATCGACTCGAGCGCCTCTTCGAGGATTTCACGTGTAATTACCAGGGGAGGAGCGAACCTCACGACTTGCTCGTGGGTCTCTTTGGCGAGAATTCCACGCTCCATTAGAGCCTCGCAGAATGGGCGTGCCGTTCCCGAGCTATCGGCGATCACGACGCCGATCATCAGGCCCTTACCGCGGACTTCCGCGACGTGCGGCGAGTCGATCGCCCTGAGCTCATCCATGAACCAACCACCGAGCTCGGCTGCACGCTCCGGCAGTTTCTCCTCGACGATCACATCGAGAGCCGCTCGTCCAACCGCCGCACCCAGCGGATTGCCGCCGAAGGTCGAGCCGTGATCGCCGGGCTGGAACACGTCCATCACTTCCTCGTCTGCGACGGCGGCCGACACGGGATACACTCCCCCGCCCAACGCCTTGCCCAGCATCACGACATCGGGTCGGATACCTTCCCAATCGCTGGCGAGCATGCGCCCGGTGCGACCCAAGCCGGTCTGTATCTCGTCAGCCATCAGCTTGACGTTGGCGTCGCGACACAGGTCCGCCGCCTCCCTCATGTAGCCGTCCGGCAGAACGATTACACCACCTTCGCCCTGAAGCGGCTCGACCAAGAAGCCGACGGTGTTCTCGTTGATCGCCTGGGCCAGCGCGTCGATGTCCCCGTAGGGGATGAGCCTGAAGCCCGGAGTGAACGGGCCGAACCCGTCACGGTACGAACCCTCGCTCGAAAACCCGACGATGGTCGTGATGCGGCCGTGGAAGTTGTTGTCGCAGACGATGATCTCCGCCGAGTCCGGCGCGACGCCTTTCACCTTGTAACCCCACTTGCGCACCGCCTTGATTGCCGTCTCTACCGCCTCGGCACCGGTATTCATGGGCAGAGCCTTGGGATATTTGACTAATTCGCAGATCTGGTGAAGGAAAGCACCCATCTGGTCGTTATGGAACGCGCGAGAGGTCAGTGTCAGCAGGTCGGCCTGTTCCTTCAACGCCGCAATGATCCTCGGGTGCCGGTGCCCCTGGTTGACCGCGGAGTATGCGCTCAGCATGTCCAGGTATCTGTTCCCGTCCACGTCCCATACCCAACAGCCCTCACCGCGCTCGATCACCACCGGGAGTGGAAGGTAGTTGTGAGCACTCCATTGATCGACTTCGCGAATCAGCTCTTCCGTGCGTCCCATCGTATTCCTCGTGTATTGTTGAGTATGACGAGGCTTACGCCTCATGGTCGTCAGCCATTCGCCCGAAAACTCTCCAGGTCGCGGCGATAAAGGTCCATCGCCAATCGCGTCAACTCGCCCGGCGTGCCCGAGCCCGCAACCTCCCCATCGATCTTGACGATCGGCATGACCTCCACCGTCGTACCCGTCAGGAAGACTTCGTCGGCGGATCGAAACTCGTCCAGCGGCACACCCGTCTCGCGGACTTCGATCCCCTCCCGTCCTAGCGCCGCGATCAGATTCTTTCGCGTAATGGAGGGTAGGATATTGTCGATGGGGTGGGTAAGAACCGTTCCGTCACGCACACAGAACGCACTCGTGTGACTGCCTTCGGTCACTATGCCGTCGCGTACGAGGATCGCCTCGAAGCATTCGCCCGTCTTCGCCCGTTGCAGGGCCAGCAAGTTGGGCAGCAGGCCGATCGTCTTCACCTCGCAGTATCCCCAACGCAAGTCGGGAGCGGTCAGGACCGCTACTCCCTTTTCCCAGTTCTCCTCGGAACGTTTTCCACTTGCACGCGACAGCATCACCAACGTCGGCTTGACTCCCTCGGGAAAGGGGTGACTACGGGGCGCCGCACCTCGAGTCAGCTGAACATAGACCGTACCCTCGGCGACCTCGTTCGCAGCAATCGCATTTTCAATCGCCGCACCTATTTCTTCACGCGACAACGACAAACCGATCTCCAAAGCACGCGCCCCACCCTCGAACCGATCGAGGTGATCCTCCAACCGGAAAGGTCGTCCTCCGACTACTCGTACGACTTCGTATATGCCATCGGCGAAGTTGAAACCCCTATCCTCGACCGAGACGACAGCCTGGCCGTGGGGCACGAACTCACCGTTTAGATAGACCTGTTCCACTCGAGACATTCCGCCCTCCGAACACTTCATCCAATACGAATCGGGAACCACCGCGCCCGAACCTACACACAACCCTCATAGCGGTAAAGAGGACGGCGCGACCGCCCTGGGCGCTTGACCAACGCTTGACGGACTCTCGATACAATGCTCGCAGCACCGAAACAAGGAGGGCGTAATGAAGACAGCCGGGCGGTCGGCTCAGGCCAGCGCTCCGACGATGGCGAAACCGACGATCGCCACCGTCGCCGCTATCAAGGCGTAGGGCAACTGCGTTCGCACGTGATCGATCACATCGGTGGCCGAAGCCAGTGAGGACACGATCGTCGTGTCACTGATCGGACTGGCATGATCGCCAAACACGCCACCGGACAACGAGGCGGCCAGGAACGGTGCCAACGGCAACCCTAGCGCCTCCGCCGCCGGAACCGCGATGGGAATCATGATCGCGAACGTGCCCCAGCTGGTGCCCGTGCTGAACGCGATCAACGCCGCCACGATGAACGTGGCGGGAATCAGGATTACCGGCGCTGCGATCCCGCGGACCACCTCCGCCACGTAGGGGCCCGTACCCAAATGGGTGCACACATCACCCAGAGTGATCGCGAGCAGCAGGATCAGGACGAGCCCGAGTAGCGCTTCGATGCCCTTGAGGCCAAGGCGCACCAACTCGTCGAGCGAGGCGAATCGTTGCACGAGCATCAGGACCCAAGCCGCAACGTTGCCGGCGATCACGGCCCACAAGGCGCTGATCGAGCCCGAGCCCTGACCAATCACCCCGTCACCGGTGATGTACAATCCCACCGGCATCATCGCCACCATGGTAACGATCGGGATGACCATATTGAGTGCGCGGGGCGGCACTTCACGCGATAGCCGGACCTTGAACAGAGCCTCGTCCACCGTCAGCTCGCCTTCGGGACTCAACACGATACCCTGCGCCGCACGCTCCTCCGCTTTCTTCATCGGACCGATGCTCAGTCCTCGCCAGGCCGTGTAGCCCGCCAGTGTCACCGCGGCGATCGCGTAGAAGTTCAACGGGATTGAGGCGACGAACACGCCTAGTGGGTTGGCGACGGCAAGGCCACCAAGGATTCCGAGAACCAGAGCGCCCCAGGCGTTGAACGGAATCAGAATGCAGATGGGGGCCGAGGTCGAGTCTGCGATATAGGCCAGCTTCTCGCGAGCCGCTCCGTAGCGATCGAAGAGCGGCCGACACACCGCCCCCGTCACCAGCAGCGTGATGTTCGACTCGATGAAGATGGTGAGCCCAATGAACCAGGCGAGGACTCCAGCGCCCCGAGAGCTGCTGACCAGTTGCCGGCTTTCGAGCCACCTGACAAAACCCTCGACACCACCCGACGCCTCCACGTACACGACCAACGACCCGATCAACAAGCTGAACAGTAGAATCCGTGTGTTTCCGGGTTCGCCCAGAACGGTGACCGTCCCCTCGATCGTGCCGGCCAATCCTCTCAGGGGGTCCCCACCGGCGATGATCGTCCAGCCCAGCCATATCCCCACCGCCAGGGCCACATACACCTGACGCTTCCACACGGCTAGGCCGATGGCTACGAGCGGTGGCAGCAACGAAAGCGCGGAGGGGTTTATCTCGATTCCATCCATCGGCCGTTACGGGGTCAGGGTGCCGCCTGGAGGATTGGCGCATTCACCCCGGGCAACATCGTGCGGTCTGGCGAAACAAAGGACTCTGACTATTATGCCCGAGCACCGCCCCGCACAAGTCGGGTGTTACAGCCGAACCCTAGCTCGAGTAGACGGGCGGACCGAATTTGCTTTCAAAAGGAGGGATCTGTGATCCGTTGGAACAAAGCCACGATCTCCTTCGCGCTCGCATTGGCACTTGCGGCCTGCGGAGGTGAGAGACAGGGAGGAGACGATATGGACACGAGCAAGGCGCAACCACCGCCCGACCTCGGCAACATGACCCCACAGGTCGTGCTCGAAACGAACATGGGCACGATCGTTATGGAACTGGACAAGGAGAAAGCGCCCAAGTCGGCTGAGAGCATCCTCCTCCACGTGGAGAACGGCTTCTACGATGGCCTGATGTTCCATCGCGTGATTCCCGGCTTCATGATCCAGGCGGGAGGATTTACGCCGGATATGATGCAACGTCAGTCGAACCAGCCGTCGGTACAGAACGAGGCTACAAACGGACTCAAGAACGCGCGCGGCACCATCGCCATGGCGCGGACGAACGATCCGCACAGCGCTCAAGCCCAGTTCTTTATCAACCTGGTCGACAACGGCTTTCTCGACTTCACTTCAGAAACCACTCCTTCGCCAGGTCAAGGGGGCGGCTGGGGATACGCCGTCGTCGGGCACGTCGTGGAAGGCATGGACGTGGTGGACGCCATCGCAGCGGCTCCGACCCACACCGTCGGACGGATGGACGACGTACCGGTTGAGACCGTGATCATCGAGAAGGCATACGTCAAATAGCGGGCTGTCCAGCGGCTCGACGACGAAAACGATGCAGCGACCGGGAGAGGCGCGTGACCTCCTAGCTCGAGTGGATGAAGCGAAGCTCGAGCGTACCGTCCGAGAATTGGAAGGTCCGCGAGACCCTGTTACGGCTCCGGACGCACTACAGCGGGCCGAGTCGCTCGTCGCGGACAGTTTGAACGATGTGGGGCTGGCGGTAGAACGCCAGCCCTTCGTTCTTCGCGGCAAGGACTACAACAACGTCGTCGGCACACTCCCCGGAACGGACCCTACGC
Source organism: Gemmatimonadota bacterium (assembly GCA_039589995.1). GTDB lineage: Bacteria > Gemmatimonadota > Gemmatimonadetes > Palauibacterales > KS3-K002 > JBDHGH01. Next base: position 9,403 of record JBDHGH010000027.1, read on the forward strand.
TTCCGTCGCTGCTGGTCGGCGCACATTTCGACAGCGTCTCCACCACTCCGGGCGCCGACGACAACGCCAGCGGCGTGGCGGTGCTGCTGGAAGTGGCGCGCCACGCCGTCAATCTCGATGTTCGCCGCACCCTCCAGTTCGTCGGCTTCAACCTCGAAGAACCTCAGGACACGGTCGGCACGTATCGCGTGGGAAGCGCGCGCTTCACCGAGCGGGCACGTCGAGAGCGGCGTCGCTACGAAGGCGCGCTAGTGCTCGAGATGGTGGGCTACACCGATCGTAACGAAGGTTCGCAGCGGGTGCCGCAGCTGGTTGCCAAGAAGGTCCCCAACACCGGGACCTTTCTGGCGGCGGTGGGCGACCGGCGCTCGCGCAAGCTGTTGCGCTCGTTCCAGAGTTCGGTGGATAGGCACGTAGACGATCTCACGTTGGTCACGTACCGGGTCTTTCTTAGAGGGTGGGCATTGCCATTGACGCGACTCAGCGACAACGCGTCCTTCTGGGACCGGCGTTATCCCTCGCTGATGATCACCGACACCGCGTTCCTGAGAAATCCGCACTACCACAGGGAATCGGACAGCGCGGACACCCTCGATTATGGATTCATGGGGAACGTGACCCGGGCTGTCCTCGCGAACCTGGCCGACTGGTCTGATGGGATCTTCTAGGCACTTCTATACGTTAACACCACCGAGCGGCTAGGAGGCGCGATGACCGACGAAAACTACCCGACCAACCCGGAGATCTTTCTCTGCGCCGGACCCCGCACGCCGTTCGCAAAAATGGATGGGCCGTTGGCCCATCTCGATGCCGTTGGCGTCTCGGTTCCGGTAGTACGTGCAGCGGCAGGTGCGGGGTCGCCCGACTGCGTAGTTTGGGGAACGGTCATTCCATCCCTGGGCGTGAGCCACATCGCACGCGAGGTCTGGCTCGACGCCGGCCTCGACTCCCACGTCCCCGCCTTGACTGTGGTTCAGCAATGCGCCACCAGTCTGGCAGCCGCGACACACGCAGCCGGCCAGATGAAGGCCGGCCGCTTCGATCTGGCTCTCTGTGGCGGTTCAGAGTCCCTGAGCCACACCCAAATCGGCCTCACCAAGGGAATGAGTCGCACCATCCGGAGGGTCGCGCAGGCCAAAGGCCCTGCCGCCGCGCTCCGAGCCTTGGGCGAGCTCCGCCTAGGGCATATCAAACTGTCGTTGCCCAGCATAAAGGAACGAACGACCGGTTTGACCATGGGCGATCACGCAGAGATCACGGCGAAGGAATGGAAGACGGACCGGGAAAGCCAGGACGCGTTCGCTCTCGCAAGCCACCACAATGCTGTCGCCGCCTGGGAGCGAGGCTTCTTCGACGATCTGGTGATCGCATCGGACGAGTTCCCCGACCTCGCCCGCGACATGATCCCTCGTCAAGATACCTCTCTCGAGAAACTGGCGAAGCTGCCGCCGGCCTTCGATCGTAAGAGCGGACTCGGCACGCTTTCCGCCGGCAACTCATCGCCACTCACCGACGGCGCCGCAGCGTGCTGGGTGGCCACCGCTCGCGGCCTCGATAGACTCGACGGCGTGCCGTACCGTGCTCGGCTGGTCGATTGGGAAGTGGCTGCCGTCGAGATCGAGCGTGACGGACTTCTGATGGCGCCGACGCTGGCGATACCGAGGCTCCTGGCACGACAGGGGTTGAGCTATGAGGACATCGACCTTTGGGAGGTCCACGAGGCCTTCGCTGCCCAGGTACTGGGCACGATCGCGGCCCTCAACAGCCGGGAGTGGTTAAGGGAACGCGCCGCGATCGAGGCCGACCTCGGCGAGGTACCGAAGAACAGGATCAACCCGAACGGTGGAAGCGTCGCCCTGGGTCATCCATTCGGGGCTACGGGTGCGCGGATCGTTTCACAGGCGGTGAAGCAGTTGCAGGATACGGGAGGACGAGCCCTAATAAGTATCTGCGCAGCCGGCGGGTTGGGGCATGTCGCGCTGCTCGAGTCTCCCTGAGCCGGAGAATACGTCTCGGCGGTACGCAGCATCGAAGCCTACTCGCTCGGGTCTTCGAGGCCTTCGACGGCACCTTCCCTCTCCCGAGCAGGATCGCCGACCGTGCGTTCGCCGAAGCTCTGCACCCGTTCGATGACTCGGGTGAATACCATTCTTTCATTGGACTGAGCATCGTTGAAACCGGTGCAATAGCCCAATGCGACGCCCAAAAGAAACATGAAGATGCGGCGGATTGCGTTATCCATTCGCTCCCCTCCTCCCGTTACCGCTTTGCTGCCTGCCGCCTTCCCAGGACCTCCGGAATCCGAGTAGTCACCGCGGACTCGGCAGCCAGCGGTGGGACCCTGATACCTCTGACAATATAGCCAGCACCGCCCGTTCAGGCCTATTTAGTGATTTCGGCATACAAATCACTGGCAGCACAAAAGCGTCTATATACAAAGGGAGAGACGGGGCGAGACATCCGCGCAAGGCCCGGGAGAAAAGGGAAGTTATTCAACCTCACGCGATGCCGTAAGGCGCGCCCGCCCCGTCAATATGTCTAACCACCGAAGACAGTCTTGGGTTCCCCAGCGGCTTGGGGCGACGGAGGGTAGCCTTACGGAATCAGGCCGACGAGGATATCCAACCCGATCGCCGGTCCTCCCACCCCCTCGGTTCCGAGCAGGTAGCCCAGCTCGAGTCCGACGTTGACGAAAGGCGCGGGATTATAGCCGACACGGGCCCAGGGATAACCGATGAAGATCGATTGGCGGCGGCGGCGCAGCGTCTCGACGCCGCTGGTGACATCTAGCTGTTCCTCGATGTTCAGCGTACCTCCACCGAACATTCCGCCGAAGATAACCTCGAGGTTCGTCTGGACGGCTAGATACTCGGCCGTGACCCCCGCCGCTGAGAGGCCGCCGCTCACCTTGAAGCCCGCCTCGTTTACACCCTCGTCGACAAAGCTTCCACCGAAGGCGGCACCACCCAGACGAAAGCGACCCGTCTGAAAAAACAAACGGCCGCCCAGGGCCGCGATGTTCCCCAGGTCTTTGCCGAAGCTCTCACTGGCATCGACGCCCGGGTTGATGTAGAGAAGCCAAAAGCCGGCGCCGGCGCCGTAATCACCACCGAACCGTTGCGCGAACGCCGTATCGGGCACGAGGGTGAGCATCCCTGCGAAGAGAACGACGAGTACCTTGTTCACCCCTCCACCTCCACTGTCATCCACTCAGGGCATTCGCGAATGCTGGGTTATTGCGACTCTGCAGCCCCGGCGCTAGCGCGAGCCGACTCGAGCATCGCCTTGATCCGCGGCGACACCTCCTCGGGCGGAACCACGGCCACGTAGCGGTCCCAAGCCTCGACTGCGGTCGGAAAATCCTGCCGCATGAATGCGACCATCCCCTTGAACTGCAGCGCCTCGGGGAAATCCGGATCCGCCGCGAGAGCCCGGTCGAAACTGGGCATCACGCCTTCGGGATGCTGCATGCTGAACAGCAGCATGCCCATGTGTGTCAAAGCCTCAGGATTCTCTGGCTCGAGGGCCAGGGCCCGCTGCGTCACGTCGGCCAATTCGTCGTTCCGACCCATCCTCAAGTAGAGATGGCCAAGTCCCACGAGGGCCTCGACGTCGGTCGGGTTTTCGGCGATCACCGCCTCCAACGCGGCAAGCTCTTGGGGATCGACCTCGGCGACCGGCACACCCGCCGCTGCCCCAGAGGCTCCCATACTCTGTCCGGGAATGGACCCGGTGATCGACCCATCCTCCGTTCTCGGACTCAGCGCCTGCGACATCACGAGCCATGCAAGCGCAACGAATGCAACGACACCTGCGGCCCAGCCCAGAGCCGACGACTTCCCGGATTTGCCACCCGCGACCGCCCGTTCGGATCGTTCGGCTGCTATCGAGGGTGTCGCTATCTCACCGAGCTGTTGTTCAAGGTCCGCGACCTCGGCCTGATAGCGAGCTCGAAGCCCTGCGTAGTCCGACTCGGAGAGGTTGCCCGATTCGAAGTCTGCCTCGATCTCCTCCAAAGACCGCAATGCCGCCTGCATGCGATCCTCGATCTCCGATCGCTCGGCCGACGCGACTGTGGCCTGCACCGCTTCCCTGCTCGCGCTGTCCGCCTCCGAGTCACCTGCCGCACCCTTCAGGGTCGAAAATAGAACCGCCAGAATGCCGCCGCCCACGGCGACTACCAGTAGAAACTCGGTCATCCCCATGGTTAGAGCTCTTTCTCCTCGCCCTCCAGGTGCGCCGCCCTGGCCTGACCATGCTCGACCCAACGCCGCGCGGTCAAGAACACGAAGAACAGGCCGCCCGCAAGCATCAGGATGGGCAGCAACCAAACCGTCCAGTTGAACCCGCTCGCCGTCGGCTTGAGCAAGATCCACTCTCCGTAGCGCTCGACAAAGTACGCTTCCACTTCGGCCGGCGTCTTCCCCGACTTTAGCTGCTCGCGAATCAAACCACGCATCTCTTGCGCCATACCGGACGGCGAATCCTCAACCGATAGGGCTCGACAGGTCGGGCACCGCAGCTTCGATGCTAGCTCGCGAACCTGCGCCTCCAATACGGGATCTTCCACCTGCGTCTCTATCACGGTCGGCTGTTGAGTGCTTTCCTGTGGCACCGGTGCTGCCGCCAAAGTCACGAGGAAGAACCCTGAGAGAGCGAGCCGCGCGTATCGGTTTCGATTTCGACCTGGTAGACTCAAGACTAACTCCCGCCTGCTTCTGTCTTATCGTCTTGCTCGGGCCTGGTGACGTGGCCGGTGCTGCGCCCAACGGGCACATCTTCGTCCATCGACGTCGTCGTAGACTGTCCTGCATCGAAGGGAGCCGCCAGCAGCGAATCCACCAGTTGCTTCATCAGCATGGCGTTCACCGGCCCAATCTGCTTGTGAGCGACCAGCCCGTCCTTGCCGATGAAGTACGTCTCCGGCACTCCGTAGACTCCGTAGTCGATGGCAATTCGTGAGGAAGGATCGACCAGACTCGGCCAACTGCCGCCCATCCGCTCCATCCACCGCCTGGCGTTCGGCGCCTCGTCCTGGTAAACGACGCCGAGCATCTGGTAATCCTGGTCCGCATAGTACCGCTCTGCCTCCATGAACACTCTGTGCTCGTCGATACACGCGACACACCAGGAAGCCCAGAAATTCAGGACCACGACCTTCCCGGTCAGGTCGGAGAGGCCGAGGTCTTCACCGTCCAGAGTCTGGCTCGAGAAATCGAACGCTGCCCGGCCGGGCAAAGGCGACTCGACTATGTTCGGATCGCGCGTCAGGCCGTAGGCCAGCAGCGCGACGATCGGGATCGCCATGGCCGGTAAGAGAAGTTTCTGCCAACTCATCAGTCTGCGCCTCCCGCGCCGGCTTTTGCCGGTTCCGATAAGACTTCGCTCGCAGCACCCGAGCGTCGCCGCTCCGCTCCGGCGCCAACCGTCGATATGGCGAACAGCCCGCCCAGCGTCGCGATGCCACCGCCGATCCAGATCCACGCGACCATGGGGTTCACAATGACGGCGACCGTCGCCGTGGACCCGTTTTGCGCGTACGCCGCGAGGCTGAGATAAAAATCCCCGGTCGGCCGCGAGCGTACGCTGGGTGTGCCGATCGGGTTCGTTGACATCGGGTAGTAGTTCATTCTCGGCCGCATTACCGTCGATAGACTCTCACCAGCACCGACGCTGAACGCTGCTTCCACGAAGTCACGATGCGGCTCGCGACCGGCGTACAGGGAATCGAGGCGAAGCGTGTATCCGGCAAAGGCCGCCGCTTCACCCGGCCGCAGCGTGATCTCGACTTCCTGCCTGTACGTAGCGGATAAGGCGATTCCCACCGCCATGGTCACGATCCCGAGATGGACGGTGTAGCCACCGTAGCGACGTCGGTTCTTGCCCACGACGTTCGCAAAGGCACCGCCGAACCCTTCCCCGTGCGCCTTGATTCGAGCCCGCACCGGCTGCAAGAACTCACCGAAGATCAAACCGGTCGCGAAAACGGCAAACACGAGGGTCAGCCAGGTCATGAAACTTCGCACTCCCACGGCGAAGAAGATCACACCGGCCAGGATCGCCGTCAGCGTCGGGATGATGAACTTCTTTCTCAGCAATTCGGGCGAGCCACGGCGCCACGGCAACGCCGGACCCACACCCGTCAAGAAGACGAGGGCAAGCGCGATCGGCACGCTCATCTGATTGAAGTACGGGGCCCCTACACTCACCTTCACGCCGCGGAAAGCTTCAGCGATCAATGGGTACATCGTACCCAGCAGCACGGTGAACGTGAACGCGACGAACAACAGGTTGTTCAGCAGGAAGGCCGTCTCGCGTGACGCCAGAGAATCCAGCGCCGGTTCGCTCTTCAACTCTTCGCTGCGCCAAGCCACCAGCGCCAGCGACACGATCAGCGTCAGCGTGATGAAGCCGAGGAAGAACGGCCCGATCAACCCTTCGGTGAACGCGTGAACGCTCGCCAGAATTCCCGACCGCGTCAGGAAGGTGCCGAACATAGTGAGCAAAAACGTCGCGATGACCAGCAGGATGTTCCACGTCTTCAGAGTCTGTCGCCGTTCCTGGACCATGATGGAGTGCAGGAACGCGGTCGCCGTGAGCCACGGCAGGAAGCTGGCGTTCTCCACCGGATCCCAAGCCCAGTACCCGCCCCAACCGAGCACCTCGTACGACCACCACGCGCCCGCGACGATCCCCGCCGTGAGGAATATCCACGGCGCCATGATCCAGCGGCGCACGGCTCGAATCCACTCACCGCCGACTCTGCCCGTCACCAGCGCCGCGATACCGAAAGCGAAGGGGACCGCCATACCGACGTACCCCAGGTACAGCAGCGGCGGGTGAAGTCCCATGAACGGGTTGTTCTGAAGAAGCGGATTGGGCCCGGGGCCATCAGCCGGAACGGGAAACACCGCGACGAAGGGGTTCGCAGGCCAGGCCAATAGAAGCCAGAAGAACGCGTTGACCGCCAACATGGTGGCGTTCACGCCGGGCATGAGCTCCTTGTACCGATCGCGGTACACGTAGGCCACAGCCGCCATGTAGAACGCGACGATCCATCCCCAGAAGAGAATCGAGCCCTCCAGGGACGACCACAACGAGATCACGGTGTAGAACATCGGTGTGGAGCGACTGCCGACTTGCGCCACATAACTCACGCTGAAATCGTGGACGACCAGCGCGTACACCATGACCGCGAGGCCCAGAGTGGCCAGCCCGAACACTCCGTACGCCGCCCGACGCGCGAACCGCGCGCGTCCCTCGTCCCCCGACTTGATCGCCGAGTATCCGACGACCGCCCCGACCAGCGAGAGCGCCAGCGATCCGTAAACCGATAGGTATCCCAGGGTGCTGCTCATGACCCGTTCGTCGCTCCCTGCTCCTCGAACAGCTCGCGGTAGTATTCCGTCTTGTCACCGGAGTGTTGAGGCGCACGATACTCCTCAGAGTGCTTCACCATCAGGTTGGTCGCCCTGAAAGTTCCCTCACGGGTCAGCGTCCCCTCGACCACGGCGCCGATCGGCTCCTGGCGCCCCGCCGCTTCCAGGAACATCTGCGGAGGGATGCCGGCGTTGAACACCTGAATAGTCGTCCCTCCTTCGTCGGCGAGCGTGAAGCGGAGCTCGCGAGCTTCAGCGTCCCACTCGACGCTGCCAGGTACGACCATGCCGCCCAGGCGAACCGACGTGCCGTAGGCCCCGTCACCTTCCGCCAGAAGCTCCGTGGGCGTCCAGAAATAGACCAGACTGCGGCCGAGGCCGCCGAAAGCGAAATATCCGAATATGACCAGGATAACGACCACACCGATGCCGATGGTGAGTTTCTTATTCACGATGTACACGCCTCTTCGTAGGCCCAGAGTGCAAGCCCCGTAAAGGGCCGGCAGTTTCCCCAGGTGATCCGTTCCAACTCAGATCTCGATTGTAGCGAGCCGCTATAACTTATAATTATCGAGCCGGGTGGCTAGGCTCCGTGGGCCGTTTTGACACACTCAATTCTCCCGCAGCGGCCGGATCCCCTAAGTCGTGCAATAGCCAGCGCTTAGTAAAAACTTACAAGAATTGTGCAAATACTTGCCAGAATTCGGCCTTTCCGCCGATCTTCTCATTTCACCTAAGTACTTGTACAACAACATCTTAGCCTACTCAGGCCCGTTTGGGAACGGGCCTTGCCAATTACCACGGGCGAAGAGCGGAGTCTCGAGCGTCTTAGCCGGACAGGGAAAACGGCGGGGGAGGGCGACTCAGGGGCTCCGTTCTTTATTTAGGAGTATCCTTCTGGCCCTGGCATATCGAGTAGGAACGAGGTCTCCACGCTGGAGGATGCCCGCACAGAAGCCCCACATTCTCGCCTTATGCGAACGCCCCGAGGGCCCGGGGCGTTCGGCGTTATAGGACACTTCTCAGATAGCTAGGAGACGAACATCGAACATCGAGCAAGGAACGCCGATATTCGAAGTGCCGATCGAACCGACAAGCTCCGAATATCGAACGCGAATCCTGAACTCTGAGCTGTGCCTCTGGACTTCTTATTCGATGTTCGATGTTCAGTATTCAGACGATCGTCTCCATCTTCAAATATCAAATATCGATGATGGATGTTCGATGTTCGATTGGATGCCGAGATGATTGCAGTGTGTTCTGAAGCTAGAAAAGCTCGACCCAGGCTCTCGGCGAGATCATGCGGGGCAGCGTCAGCTTCGACAGGCGTTCTGCCCGTTCGCTGGCGCAGCGGCTGAGCCAGAATCGCGGAGTCGCACCGCTGAAGGTCAGATCGTCGCCCACCAGAGCTCCGCCGTAGAAATCGATGGGGCCGCCCATGTTGAGATCTCCCTGAACGATCGCGATCCCATAGAATGTGAAGGGGCCGTTGATGTTGAGGTCCCGGTCGACCAGCAGGATCCCCTGGGCAGTCCCGGCTCCCGTGAGATTCAGATCGCCAGTCACTCGGATGATGGGGTAATAGTCGAAACATGGATGGCCGGGATTGTCCGGTTCACCCCAATTCAGCGGATCACTCCCGTCACACTCGCCATCCACCGTGCTGGGCACGGAATTGTTGAACGAAAGATCACCGTTGAACGTATGGTCCGCGATCGCAATCAACTCCGAATAGATCAGATCGCCGGAATCGATCACGCTGGGAATCGTCGTTTGCGTCGGGTCGACGAAGATATCGGGTACTCCGGTGACTCTCGATGGATCGTTGACGTTCGAAAGTCGCCACGTGATGACGCCCGGCGCGCTGTCACCTGGAATGTTCGTGCAGACAGAAGCCGGCCACACGCCGGGTGGATCGTTGTTGAATCCGGTGATGATCGGCTGGGCGCCCCCCGAGAATAAGGTTCGATCGCGCACTCTGGCGGCGGCGTCGCAGCATAGATCCGGGAAATTCGCCCGCACCACCACGGCCTGCCGCCGCTCGCCGACGGACGGACCCGGCGGTCGTCCCACTGACTCGATGTAGAAGTAGCGCTTCACCGAATCCGCCGCTGAGCCCACCCGAACCACCGTGGCCTCGTAGCTTCCGCCACCTTCGAAGGCGAACGGCCCGATCGTCACACTGTCGCCCGGCGCCAGGGCGGCGTACGTCTGGGGATCCCAGTCGTCCAGTATCTCGCGTATACCCGCCTCGCCGGCGTAGAAGCTGGCCGTGGTGCTTTTCATTCCGCGACCGATATGGAATTCCTGCGAGGCGGAGAAGTACCCTCCGGCGACAATGGCGGCCAGGAGGACCAGGGCGAACACCGCCATGGCGAGAGCGAATCCGCCCTCGTCGCGCAAGCGCGCCACAGCTTGGGTCCTCATGCCCTTACTCATCATTCCGAAGATAAGTGCTCGTGCCGAGATCTCTGTACGCCGGATCCGTCAGGCTCTTGAACGTCGGTGCACGCACATCTATGTCTACGCGCACGACCTGGCTCGGGTTGACTGTCGTCGTGCCGTTCTGCCGATAGTAGGTCAACTGTAGTCCCAGGTCGCCCGGCGGCGCCAGCGGTCCGGCCACCGGAATGTAGTCGGGTCCCGAACCCCGGTTCCTACGCCCCAGCCACCAGCGTCCATTGAATTCGAAGAGGCCGAATACATAGGGCCGGAACAGTCTCAGCGGTGCACCGACCCAGATCCCGCTCAAGTTGCCTGTGACCAGCACGACACGGTCCGCGGCCGCACCGGAATCGCAGTTGGGGCCCATTGTCGAGATGGAAAGGACCTGCAGGGCCCGCCAGGTATCGTCCCCGTCAGCCGGCCCGTTCTCTACGAAAACCAAAACACTGTCGGCGGCGTCCATTCTGAAGTGGCCCGACACGTACGCTAGCGATATGCTACCGCCTCCCGGGTTGACGTCACAGACGACGGCGAAACCCACCGTCGATCTGAGAGCGACGCTGTCGGAAGCGATGGCGTAGAGATCACCACCCGAGGCGGCCGCCTCACGGAACTCCGACGAGAGGATGGTGGCGGAAGCGCGCATCGCATGTCGGGCTTCCAAGATTCGAGCCTGACGCGCATAGAATTTCTTCTGTGCCGTGAGCGCTCGGAGTGTGCCAGCCACCACGATGCCCGTGAGGGTCATGGCGACCAGAACCTCTACGAGGGTAAAACCATGCGACCGGAGCGGACGCCGTGGGATCATCTTGGGATATAAACGACGACTGTATCGGCCATGTATCCGGTACTGGCCTTGGCGTAGGTGGCCTCGAGGATGACTCTCTTGGGGTCGTTGCCCTGCACGGTCCAGGACATTTGGTAGGCGCCTTCGGTACGAGTACCTGACTGAACTGAATCGTAGGGGAGCGACTTGAGGAACTCCGCTTGGTCCGCGACGAGCATCGCGACGTTCGTGTCTCGGTTCCCGATCCAAAGCTCCGTAGACACTAATCCCACTGCCGTGGCAAAGCCAACGACACCGATGGCGATAATGATCACCGAGATCAACAACTCGACGATCGTGAACCCTCTTTGGCCCTGCATTCTACTCATCAAGGCCCTCACTGACGCCGGACGACCGTTCCGCCCAAAGAAAGTTGGACGGTATCGGCACGATCCAAGCGTGAGAAGACAATAATAGCATCGTGTGGCTCGCATCCGCCACCGGAATACGTCAGACCCCGTGAGTCGAAGCAGAGTTTCTGCTTGGGCGAAAAAATCGTTACACCGCCGTAATCTTCTCTCACGTTTACCACCGGTCCTACCGTGTCCGTCCCCATCGCACCGGGCACTCCGGTGTCGACCTCCACCCAAAACTCGTTCTGCGCGGTTCGGATCTCCAACCGTCCTTCACGGCCAAATTGCACTGCCACGGCCCGAGCCCGCGCGTACGTGTTGACGAATACGTCACGCGCGCTTCCGACCTTGAACCTGCCAGCCAACGCAGATGCGAGGGGCAAGGTCAGGCCCAATAGAACGGCGATGACTAGCATGACCATGACGAGCTCGAGCAGAGTCAATCCGCGGGTGCACTCGAGCCGGCGGGGGGAACACAACACAGCAGCTAACCTACGGCCTCGGGACACAGGTCGGTCGCCATGAAAGTTGGCGATTCCTCGGTTAAATATCAACCTTCGGGTCCTAACCGTACCTAAGTCAATGAGTTACAGAACCGGATCGGCCACCCTACCAACCACTCGCCACAACCCCAACAAGGTCCTGCTTTTCGCGTACCGCGCCGGCGCGTGAAAAGCCACCAACGGGAACGGGAATGCGCCAGCGGGGAAGCGCAACGGAACTATGAGGTGCCGGTGGGATTCGAACCCACGAATAGAGGCTTTGCAGGCCTCCGCCTTAGTCCACTTGGCTACGGCACCCTAGCGATTTGTTATGAATACTAGGCCTTCATCAACTCCTGTCAATTTTTGCCGTCTCTGTCCCCATCGCGTCGCGAGACACATATTATCGCCCACGTATGTCTCGACGCTTACACTTCATTGCGCTGACGACGGTTTTGCTCTGGCCAGCTCCGCTAACGGCTCAGTGGTTGGATGCACAAATGCCGCTGCGGGGCGAACTGCAGATTGGTCTGCTGGGCCAGAACATCACCGTTCAAAATAGGTATCTACCCGACGGATCATCGCAGGTGCTACGCGACATGTTCGTCGGTCAACTCGACCCTCGCCTGGTGCCGTCGCTCGAAGCCGTCGACTCCATCCTGGCCGGTTTCTTCCCTGCCCTCGGGCTTTCGGAACCCGATGTCAGCACGCTGGGCAACCTCCATTTCGACGCGCTTCTCGAGCGAACGAACGCTCCGATCTCTCTGAACTATGGGGCTACGGATTGGCTATCGGCCTTTGCCGTGGTCCCCTTGGTAAGAAGCCAATCCTTCGTGGTGCCCGAACTCGACTCGTTAGCGACGAATGCGGGGCTCCCCAGCATCGCTATCGGGGATACAGTTTTCCAGGAGCTAGGCGCGGGCATCGCGCAGATGGAAGGCCTCGTACAATCGGGGACCCTGAACCCCACGGACCAGGCCGAGGCCGAGCGCCTACTGGCGGAAGCTCAGACCTACGAGGCCGGACTGGAGGAGCTCGCCCAGCAGGATTACTTCCCGTCGGATTCCGGGTCCAACGGTCAGGCACTGACCGCCTTCTACGAGGACTTGCGAAGCGGATTTCAGACGTTTGGAGTGGCGATGCCCGATGTCCCGCTCGCCGCCGCTATGAGCGGCGTTGAGGCTTCGAACGCAGCCGAATGGTCCCAGGCCGGCATCGAACAACCGCAGAGCCGCGACACGGGCATCAAGTTCGGTGACATCGAGCTGGGCATCAGCCTGCAACCGCTCAACACGTTCCGTCAGCTCCCCGATCGACCGCGGCCCAAACTGGCGGCTCGAGCCAAGCTCGATGCGTTGTACCGTCTCGCCACCGGCAGCGTGCCCGCTCCGTATCAGATCTTCGACCTGGGAACCGGCGACGGACAACCCGATGTCGAATTCCGCGCCACACTGGACGTTGCCTACGGACGGAGGTTCTGGGTCTCGCTGTTCGGGGGCTACAACATCCAGCTCGAGGCCGAGATCGGCCGCCTTATCACATCGCGAGTGGCCCCCATTCAAGCCGGCGCTTACGTCGCGACCGTGCGCTGGAATCCCGGCGACATCCTGACCCTCGCGGCGGCCCCGCGGTTCAACCTGACCCGCGTGATCACCTTCTCGGGCCTGTTCATGGTCACCCGCCGCGGCCGCGACCAGGTCGAAGCGGTCGATGCGATACCGCCTTCCGCACCGTTCGTTCCCGACGATCTCGAGGTTGGGACCGAGTGGAATTCCCGCTCTCTGGGATTTTCGGCACGCTTCTCAAGTATGCACTGGTCCGGCGATCGCCGTTCGGGAATGCCGATCGAGGTCGAGTTAACCTATCTGCACACCACCAGCGGCAGCGACGGCTTCGTTCCGGAACGAAACATCTGGCAAGTCGGCATGCGCTACTATATCGGAATCTTCCGCTAGGCGAGCGGTCCAACGAGGAGTGCGTCGAACAGCCGAGGGGACATCAGCCCGCCGTGCTCAGCAGGGCTCGGGCATGCTCGAGAGAGGCTTCCCGTTCTGGATCCCCACCCAGCATTCGCGCCAGGTCGCGAATCCGATCGTCGCCGTCCAGTTCGGTCACACCGGTCAGAGTCTTCTTGCCATCCGACTGCTTCAGAACCAGCAGATGGTGATCGGCCAGCGCAGCAATCTGAGGGAGGTGAGTGATGACAAAAACCTGGTGGTGTTGAGCGACCAGCCTCAACCGCTCGGACACCTTCTGTCCGACAATCCCGCCGATTCCCGCATCGATCTCGTCAAATATCAAAGTGGGAGTTCGATCGAGCCTCGCGAGTATCGTCTTCAGGGCCAGCATCACCCGACTCAACTCGCCACCCGAAGCGACTCTGGCCAGGGCCCGCGGATCGAAGCCCTTGTTGAGGGTGACCTGGAATTCCACGTCTTCGGCGCCCGTGGCCTCGACAAGCGGCCGCTCGCTGAGCCTCACCTCGAAGCGGCCGTCCGGCATCCCCAGTTCGGGGAGAATGACTGTGACTTCTTTCGCCAGCGCCTTTGCAGCTGCCTTCCGTTTCTTGGTAAGCTGCGCGGCCAGCGTCTCGAGCTGGCTTGCTAGCTCTTCTTCCTTGCGCGCCAATTCCTCCAGTTCGAACTCCGCCACATCCAGAGCGTCAAGCTCGCCCTGTGCCCGTTCGCCCGATTCGATCACCGCCTCGAGCGTCGGCCCGTACTTGGACTTCAGCCGGTACAACAGGTCGATGCGTTGGCGAACCTGCTCCAGCCGGGCCGGGCTGAGATCGACCGAGTCTTTGTACGCGCTCAGCTGCTCACCGAATTCCTGCAGAGTGTAGTACGCCGAGTCGAGCAACTGAGTGAACTTCTCCACCGCCTTGGGGTCGATTTTTCCCAGAGCGTCCAATTCCCGGCGAAGACCGCCGAGGCGATCGTACGCGGCGCCTTCCGACCCGTAGGCCTGATCGTAGATGGAGTTCGCCCGCTCCATTAGCTCTTCGGCATGGGCGAGACGGCGTTCCTCATCGGCAAGCTCGAGATCTTCATCCAACGCTTCGAGTCCCGCGGCCTCGATCTCCTGAACCTGATGCCGTAACAACTCCGCACGCTCCTCGGTGCGGGTCCGCCGCTCTTCGACCGCCGATCTCTTTCGCCGGACCTCGCTCAGGCTCGACCAGCGCTGTCGCACCGCACCAGCCAAGTCCGCTGCACCACCGAATTCGTCGAGGATCTCGCGCTGCGGACCCGCGTGGAGCAGAGTCTGGTGCTCGTGCTGACCGTGAATGTCAACCAGCGCCTGACCCAGCTCTCCTGTCAGCGTCGCAGTCGCTGGAGAGCCATTGACCCAGGCACGGCTGCGCCCGTTGGCGTTCACTTCCCGCTTCAGGACCAGCCAACCCTCCTCAGCTTCGATCCCGGCTTCCTCGCAGCGCGTCTGAAGATCCTTGCGGTCGCTAATGTCGAAGACCGCCTCAACCGTAGCACGCTCTTCGCCCGACCTGATCACCTCGGTTGCGGCTCGTTCTCCCAACACCAGAGACAGGGCCCCGACGATGATCGACTTCCCTGCCCCCGTCTCGCCGGTCAGGACCACCAATCCCGGCTCGACCTGCAGGCTCAGGTCCTCGATGACGGCGTAGTTCTTGACTCTAAGTTCGGTCAGCACGGTTTACCGCGGAGCTTCAGTGAAGATTGACGAACACAAGCTACGAGTCGGTCGCGATTCGTTCCGACACGTCGCCCCACCTGAGCTTGCGGCGCAGAAGCGAGAAGAAAGACTGGCCGGGCAGCCTGACAAGTCGCACCGGCTGCGTCGCTTTTCGACAGCTCACCCGGTCACCCGGTTTCAGCGTGGCACCGACCTGCCCGTCGATCGTGAGAATGATCTCCTCGCTGGGCCCGATGACCTCAACGGTTATCTCAGAGCCCGGCGGCAACACCAGGGGTCGGACAGCCATCGTGTGCGGGCAAATCGGCGTCACGATGATCGCATCCTGGCGAGGATCGAGGATCGGTCCTCCAGCTGAAAGCGAGTAGGCCGTGGAGCCCGTTGGCGTTGCGACTATCACACCGTCCGCTCGATAGAGGCCGATTTCTTCCTCGTCCACCCAAACCCTGATCGGCACCATGCGGACCAAGCCGCCCTTGTGTAACACGGAGTCGTTGAGAGCATAGTACTCCTGGCCGCCGCCGTCTTGATGCGCGGAACGAACCTCCAGCGCCATGCGCGTATCGATAACGAACTCGCCCGCCACAAGGCGCGCCATCGCGTCCTCGACCTGCTCCAGGGGTACTGCGGTGAGAAAGCCGAGGCGCCCCAGGTTCACGCCCAACACGGGCGTACCGGCCGGACCCGCCCAACGAGCCCCGCCCAGCAATGCTCCGTCGCCACCCAGCGTGATCAGCAGGTCGATCTCTCCCGGATCGGCCGGCAACTCCTCGACCTCCAATTGCGAGGCGGCGAGGAGATCCGACCCCACAAAGAGTTCGAGCGCGTGATCGGGCGCGATCTTCACCAGGCGGTCCAGGGCGGCGGGGACACTCTCGTAAAGCGGATTCCCGACTACGCCGATTCGCTTCATCTCATTCACCGAATCACACTCCAGGACGATGACACATGAGGCTCATCAGGTCGTCAACGCGATTACACTAACTCTCGCGCTCTACGACGTGAATCGCCAGACCCTCCAGGGCCGGGCTCTCGATCTCGGCCTGCCGCAAGGCTGTGATGGCCTCGTCAGCCAGATTCCGCGCTGTGGCCCGGGCCTGATCCACCCCGTAAACACCCGGGTAGGTGGCTTTGCCCAACTGACGGTCACTCCCAGGATCTTTCCCGATGGTGCTGTACGATCCCTCCTCATCCAGCAAGTCATCGGCGATCTGAAAGGCCAAACCTATCTTCTCTCCGTAGTCGCCCAGAGCGTCCAACACACGGGCGCTCGCTCGACTGGCCTGACCCCCGAGCACAGCCGACGCACGAATCAGCGCACCGGTCTTGCGGCGATGTATCTCGCCGAGCTCGCCACCGCTAACGGACCGCCCTTCTGCCACGAGGTCGAGCACCTGGCCGCCGACCATGCCGATGGGCCCGGCCGCCATCGATAGCTCCGCCACCAATCCGGCGCTTTCCCGCGACGTGAATCCAAGTTCCCGGGCCTCCGTCGCCACGACCCAACCGGCCAGTGGGACCATGGCCGCAGCGGCGATCGTTGCTCGCTCGACACCGAAGGCGCGATGACAGGTGGGGCGACCGCGCCTCCAGTCGTCATCGTCCATGCAAGGCAGGTCGTCGTGCACCAGCGAGTACGCATGCACGATTTCCAGCGCGGATGCCAGGCGCATCGCAGGATCACCCGGAGAACGACCTGAGACCTCGTAGCTCGCTGCAAAAAGCACGGGTCTGAATCGCTTGCCACCGCCCTCGCAGGCGTAGTGAATCGGCGCCGCCAGCCAATCGTCCACGCCGTCGAGGTACTCGTCCAGCACCTCGCCCAGCGCTCGGTTCAGATGCTCACGGGTCTCGTCCAGATAGGCGCTGAGATCGTCGTTCGCCCTGCGTGTGATGTTCAAGCTCGCTTTCTTGATCTCGGGCCCGCTACTCGTCTTCATCGAGGTCCAGGTCAACATGGCGCTGGCGGCCACCCCTGTCGATGAGGACCTGCTTCAGCCGCCCTTCCGACTCGGTGAGGTCCAGTTCGGCCTTGCGGATTAGCTCCATCCCCTCATCGAACAGGCCCAGCGCTTGCTCGAGCTCCAACTCATCCCGCTCGAGTCGCTTGACGATGTCCTCCAGACGGTCAATCGCCTGTCCCAGACTAAGTTTCTTGCTCAACGTTGTCTCGCTCACCCGGAGAGGTGTTTGGTTTTTCATCCGGCTCGACGGACTCGGTCCGACCTTTAACGTGCCCGTCCTGAAGGCGCAAGGTAAATCCTCCCTCCGGGAGGAAACCCGCGACGCTCCTAAGGATCTGGCCGTCTTCATCCAGAGCCAGCGCATAGCCGCGCCGCAGTACAGACATCGGGCCCAGCGCCTGGAGACGCTGCCGAAGGGAGGCCACCGTCACTCGCCGCTTCTCGATCACCGAGGCCACAGCCTCGACGATCCGTTCTTCCATTCGTTCAATCCGCCGCTTACCGCGGTCGACACCGTTTCGCAATGCGGCCGCCATCCGGTCGGCTGCATTCGACAGGTCGGCGCGCAGCCGCTCCGCATCGGGTACGGCGAGCTCCGCGGCCGCCGATGGCGTGGCCGCGCGAGAATCGGCGATCAGGTCCGCTAGGGTTACATCCGCTTCATGACCGACGGCCGAAATGATAGGAATCGTCGAATCGGCGATAGCGCGCGCCACACGCTCTTGATTGAACGACCACAAGTCCTCGGCCGACCCCCCACCGCGACCGACGATCAGAACGTCCGCGCGGGCTGCCTTGCAAGCTGCGGCGATAGCTCGCGTGATGCTGGCCGGCGCCTCTTCGCCCTGCACTCGGGCGGGGTAGACCAGAATGTCCACCCAACGCGCCCGGCGACGGATCACCGACACGATGTCACGGATCGCCGCTCCTTCGGTGGATGTCACGACCCCGACACACGAAGGGAACGCTGGCAGCGGCCGTTTGCGAGCCGGGTCGAGCAATCCCTCCGCCTCGAGCTTCTTTCGAATGCGCTCGAAGGCGACGCGCCACAGACCTTCGCCGCGCGCGGACAGCTCCCGAACCACGAACTGGAAACGCCCCGCGCGCTCGTAGACCGAGGGATAGCCGAATGCGCGCACCTCCATGCCCTCGGGCGGCTCGGCCGGCAGAGCGCGGGCCTCCTGGCGCCACATGACGCAGCTGAGTTGTGATCTCTTGTCCTTGAGCGTGAAAAAACAGTGGCCGGCAGGATATCGCTTGAAACCCGATACCTCACCGGCCACCCAAAGCGGGGGGACCGAACCCTCGAGCAGCTCTCTCGCGAGGGCATTGACCTGACTGACGCTCCAGACCTGTGGGACCCGATCGCGACCCAGCGCTCGGGTGTTCGCTGCTTGAAAGAACAGGTCGTGGCTCACGAAACTCCCGAAATTGTCCGCGCCGCCTGTATGCAGTTGGTCAGCAGCATGGCAATTGTCATCGGCCCGACTCCACCGGGAACCGGTGTGATGGCGCTGGCGATCTCGGCCACTTCATCGTACGCCACGTCTCCCACCAGGCGGTACCCCTTCTCCGTGGCGGAGTCGTCCACGCGATTGACGCCCACGTCGATGACGACAGCGCCGGGCTTTACCGCATCGGCTTTGACGAACTCTGGAACGCCGATGGCGGCGACTACAATGTCGGCCCTGCGCAGCACCTCGGTCAGCTCCGGTGTGCGACTGTGGGCCAACGTAACCGTCGCGTTTCCGCCTTTCATCTTCTGCGCGAGCAGCACGGCCAGCGGCTTCCCGACGATGTTCGAGCGTCCAACGATCGCGACGGTTTTCCCGGAAGGATCGTTTCCGGTCCTCATCAAAAGCTCGATCACGCCCGCCGGCGTCGCTGGCCGGAAGGCCTTGGGATCGCCGATGACCATCCGACCGACCGTCGTGGGGTGGAAGCCGTCGACATCTTTGTCCGGCGAAATACGATAAATGATGTCCTGTTCGTTGATCTGGTCGGGTAACGGCAACTGAACGAGTATCCCGTGGACGGATT